>JAOZPO010000055.1 GCA_029932715.1 Halobacteria archaeon
CTGGCGCGCTACCACCTTCTTTGGTCTTCACATTTGCCTGAAGTGAGAAGCCCCCGCTCTTCAAGAGCCGTCCTGCGGTATCCGGATCAATTCGGTGTCCACGACGATTTAACTCCTCAGCTACCTTGTATGTCGATTTGTTGGTCCACTTCAGGAGACTCATGGGATCACCTGCGGTATTCTCATCCATAATCGCCTCAAGGTCCTCAACAATCTTTGGATCTTTGATTTCTATCTTCTTTCGCCCTCCACCAGGCTTCCGAAGTCGGTTTGGTGGTTTTAACTCATCTGGACTCTGAAGCTCGCGGATCCCTTTTTCGATGGTCGTATGGGACATGCCTGTAAGTTTTACAACCTTCGTGATTCCGCCCCACCCAAGTTCAAGTGCTTTAGCCGCTGCAAACCGCCGTGCTTGAACTTCATCCGCTCCAGACTTCCAACCATGGTGCGTATTGTGTGTGTTCATCCATATTTTTATATAGAGGCGCTTATCTAACAAACTTTGCTACTTTATTTTTCGGTAAGCATTAAAGAAATATTATACCAATATACAATAAATAGAAAGGAGATTAGGTTTAGTGAAGGAGGAATGAAATTCAAAACCGGTCTTTTTGATATGGATGGCACTTTAATTGATTCATCAAAAGCGATTTTGAGTTCAGTTAAGGAAGCAGCAAGAATAACTGGCTTGAGAATTCCAGCAGATAAAGAGATAAAAGAGATAATCCATCTGCCGAGTTACCTCTCTTTCAAGGTTTTATACCCGGATAAAGATACAGATGAGTTCGATTCGGTATTCCTCCGTCTTATGAGGACTGAATTTAAAAATATGATAGAAGAAATTCCGAAAGCGAAAATGACACTTGAATTAGTAAGAGAAAAAGGGATAAAAATAGGAATAGTGACGACAAAGGATAAAATATCCGCAGAGGAGACGATTATGGATTTTCATTTCCCTTTTGATGTTTTGCTCACTGCGGAGGACACAGAAAGAACAAGACCTGACCCTGAACCTTTACTCAAAGCGATAGAATTACTCAGTTCCACACCTCCTCAAACTTTCTATTGTGGTGATACACCGCATGATATAATCCAGGGAAGAAGGGCAGAAGTAAAAACAATTGGCTTAACTACTGGACTGCACTCAAAGGTGGAACTGGAAAAGGAAAAACCTGATTTCATCTTTGATAACATTGGTGCAGTCTTGAATATACTATAAATATAATACAATTTACTATTGGTCCAAACAGTTGCTCACTTCGTTTGCAACTGCCTTTGGCCCAATAGTATACAATTACAATTCTTACAATTCTCACTTCTGCTTCTTAATATAAGGTATCAACCCCCCACTATCCAACAGCTTCTGCATAAATTCCGGCAGCGGTGCGAATTTGTACTCCTCCCCTCTTGTATGATT
The DNA here is from genome assembly GCA_029932715.1 of Halobacteria archaeon. Taxonomy (GTDB): domain Archaea; phylum Halobacteriota; class Syntropharchaeia; order Alkanophagales; family Methanospirareceae; genus QENJ01. Next base: position 1,418 of record JAOZPO010000055.1, read on the forward strand.
CCTTATCACACCCGCTTCAAAACTTATCTCTACTTCATCCCCTTCTTTTAGCCTGTCATAGACATCAGCCTCTATCAATGGCAACCCGATATTAATGGAATTCCTGAAGAAAATACGTGCAAAACTACGCGCAATCACGCAGCTTATGCCTGCACCGATTAATGCACGTGGCGCATGCTCCCGTGAACTGCCACAGCCGAAATTATCTCCTGCAACTATGACATCGCCTTCCTTCACTTCTTCTGCGAACTCAGGTCTTACTTTTGCGAACGCATGAGCTGCCAGCTTCTTCCCGTCTCCCGTAGTCAGATACTCCGCAGGGATTATCTGGTCCGTATCTACGTTATGTCCGAATTTCCAGGTCTTCGCTGCCATTGCCAGATAATTCAGAAATCTGTCATTACCCTGTACTGGTCTATCTCTTCCTTCATCAACCTCAGGAATCGCCTGCTTACGCCTTCTACATCTTTCGCATTCGTTATTCCACGGCCTACGATTAGTATATCAGCATCTCCTTTTAACGCTGTTGGTGCGCTTTCTTCCCGTATTCCACCAGCTACTGCTACCAGTACCTTGCCACCTATTCGCTTTATCTCCTTTATATTGCCCCATGCATGGGGTTCGTCCTGCTCCACGTCTATCGCACGGTGCAGTTCCACCACATCCGGCATGAATCCGCTCTTGTTCAGTTCCTTTATCACTTCTATCGGGTCTGCAACGTTCAGCATATCCAGGCTGGAGTAGATGCCCGTCTTCTTCGTTTCTGCTATCGCTTTCTCTATCGTTTGTCGGGGCGCTAAACCGGAAATTACTACGGCATCCGCACCGGCATCCGCAACCATCCTCGCCTCTAAGTTGCCTGTATCAAGCGTTTTCAAATCCGCAATCACAAACGTCTCGGGCTTTATCTCCTTTATCTTCCCTACTATGTCCACTCCGTATCTCTTTATCAATGGCGTACCCGCTTCTATAATTAGATGATCGTTTCTCGGTAGCTCTGTTACTACTTGTCCCATGTGCTCCCAGTTTGGTATATCCAGAGCGACCTGCAAATACGGCGGGTCCCATAACTTCGTCACTTTCATACCCAGTGACGGGTGCCTCGACCTGTCTTTCTCGTATAATACCTTCTTTATATCCGGGAATCCTTCCATCGCACGCTTTATCGCTAATTTCGCCGCGCCGTAATTGAACCGGTATATCTTATTATAATCCTTCGCATTGGGATGCAGGAACACGCTTGCTATCACCACAATCTCCTCTGTCTTATCCTCCTGTAACACTCCTTCTTCCACGGAATCTGCAACTGCTTTCGCTACTGCACTCTGCGCTGGTCCAAATATCTTCTCTGCATCTTTCATGTTCTGTACGGTAACCTTTGGCACGATCAGTGTAGAGGGCTTAACCGGTAGATTCGGCCTTAGCACCGCAAATATCGGCGTGTGCCCCACCGACAACTGACTGAGTGCATTCGTGAATGCCGTACCTACCGGCCCGTACTTGTCCCCAATCATCAAATCAACATGTGCAACTTCCAAACCCTCGCCTACCAACGCTTCGCCTACATACATAGCAACTTTATCACTCACCATCTCTTTCCTCTTTATTTTACTATCGCTTTTCACTCACTCTATGTCGTCCAACGCCTCTCTCACTTTGGGCAACAGCTCGATTTCAAGTTCCAACTGGTGAAAGCCCGGTCTGGGTCCCCCCAATCTGGTCGCCCGGCACGCCCTCGTGTCACCGATCGGGAAACCACGTGGTTTGGAGAATATGCCGTTCTTGTCCATCTTCCTCACCTCTTCCATTATCTCGCTCATTTTATCCGCCTCGCCCTCCAGTAACGCACCATAACACGTCTCTTTTACTATTACCCCCTCGCCTATACCCGCTATGTTCTCGGTAATTATAGAGGATATCCTGCTCTTCATCTGCGCGGGCGTTATATCCGAATCCGGTGAGATCAAAATTAACCTCGTTTCAATACCCATTCTCCTTCCTTCTCCTCCTTTTCTTTTATATAACTTCCTATTTAAGAAAGTCCCTGATGGGCCCGCGGAGATTTGAACTCCGGACCTCTCGGTTATCAGCCGAGCGCTCCAACCAGCCTAAGCTACGGGCCCTTATTACCTTTATCTCTGCTCCTAACTTAATATATATGAACACTAACATGTCTTTGATTCCTTCATTCATTATGTGCATTTGTTTCTTTATGGTCATTGTCTACCCCCGTTACTTTCAACTCAAGACACTACCTTCAGCTTTGATACCATAATAGAAGGAGAGACGGCATTATAAATCTGCCTTGTGTCTGTCCCTATAATCTCCACGTGTTTCAGTACCTCTTGCATATTCCCTGTGATCATTACTTGCTTAACGGGAAATAACTCACCCGCTTTAATGCCCGAAGTATTCTGAGCAACGACAGAGAAATCACCCGATGTACGCGACGCTGTATGCGCACCAATTACATCAGTAATAAACAGCCCTTCTCGTATTTCAGCAAGCATCTCTTCTTTAGACGCTTTGCTGCTACCGTTGATGATAAAGTTCGTAGCTCCGGGAGCGGGCAAATTATCGAAATTTCTTAATGCGTTTCCTGTGCTCACCACAGCATCTTTATTAGCTGTGTAAGAATCATACAGGAAATTTTTTAGTATACCTTTCTCTACCAGTGATGTCGCCTCTGACGGAATGCCTTCGCCATCCATCTTCCTGCTGTTTATGCCCTGTGGCATCGTGCCATCGTCTACAATGGTAATAATTTCTGAAGCTATTTCCATGCCTTTTTTATCGTAGTAAGGCGATTGTTCCCGCTGCACGTTCTCTGCACTCAATTGAGGAATTAAAGTAAACTCTAAAAGGCTCTGTACCGCTCTAGGAGAGAATACGACCGGAAGCTCTTTCATTTGTACCCGTTTGCCACCTAAACTGCCCACCGCTATCTTTACTGCCTCGCTGCCTATCCATGTAAAATCCATGTCAGCGAGCGTTCTGCTAACATTTCCCTCATATCCCGAAATCTCCTCCTCTCCTTCACTTGCCACAACCTGTAATCCAGCGGCGACATAAGTACCGGCATCCGCAATTTCTATACCTTCGGAATTCAGAACGTATGTCTCTTCGTGGGCTGCAGCGAAACTGCCTTCTGTTGGTCGGAATGCCGCATTCACTTCTATATCTTTCATTCCTGTCAGCATCTCTTTACAATATCTAATTCCATCTTCGCTGCCTCCTCCCTCTATAAGGTCCAATATCTTTTGGTCAAAGTTCTTCTCTGGCTTCTTATAGCTACGCTTCGATGGCTCAGGAAGCCCGGCGAAATCTCGATCTTCTTCTGATGCTTTCGCCTGTTTTATCGCGTGTACAATGCAGTCTTCTATCTTCGCAGTTTCCAAAGCGGTAGTGTAAGAGAAGCCTATTTTTCCCCTTAATACCACTCGCACGCCAATACCGGTACTTTTTACATGCTTCAGCTTTTTTACTTCATCTCGTTCAAGGTCTATGCTAAGCAAATCGCTTCGTTCTCCGAAAAACTCTGCATGATCACAGGCTTCTAATGCCTTATTCAGCCCTTTATGCAAAATGTCGAACACATTACATTCCTCCTTCCTGTCTCATAATAGTTAAACGGTCTTCTATGCAATTCCTTAATAGTGTTATAATAAGATAAAAACAAAGCTATGAACTCTTTCTCGCTGCTCAATGCAGATATTCAGGAGCTATTAAGGAAGACCTTCGCTTCGCCTACGGAACCACAGGTATTGGGCATTCCACCCATTTTAGAGGGTAAAGACGTATTGCTCATAGCACCTACGGGTTTCGGGAAGACAGAAGCTGCTGTTCTCCCTGTGTTCCACCATATATTAGATGAGAAAGAGCACACAAGTGGCATTTCCGCTCTTTATATTACGCCTTTGCGTGCTTTGAATCGCGATATGCTTTTGCGATTAGACCGATGGGGTAAAGAGCTCGGCATAGACATAGAAGTACGGCATGGCGACACCACTGCGTATAAAAGGCGGCAGCAAGCCTTAAAACCGCCTGACCTCCTTATTACTACTCCGGAAACGATACAGGCGATATTACTGGGTAAACGGTTGCGGCAGAGTTTGAAATCCGTGCGGCATGTGATATTAGACGAAGTACACGAGCTGGCAAATTCCAAACGGGGTGCACAGCTTACAATTGCGTTAGAGCGAATAGTAGAGCTTGCAGGCGATTTTCAGCGAATATGCCTATCCGCAACAGTAGGCAACCCGGAAGAAGTAGCGAAGTTCTTTTCACACCGTAAAGAGATGCAGGTGGTGAACACGGCTTCCAGGAAAGCGATAGAACTAAAAGTTATTACTCCTTGTAGCACGAAAAGAGATGAGTTGTCGGCAAGGGAATTAGGCGTAGACCACGAGGTATTTGCACATGTAAAAGCCATAAAGAACGTGGTAAAAGCAGGTAAATCGTGTCTGATCTTTGTGAACACACGCAGAGCAGCGGAAATGCTTGCTGCGCTCATAAACAAGTTTGAACCCAAACTAATCGGTGTCCATCACGGTTCGCTATCTCGAGAGACGCGAATAGAAGTTGAGGATAAGCTAAAGAGTGGTACAATAAAAGGATTGATTTGCACCAGCTCTATGGAACTCGGAATTGACATCGGTTCAATTGATATTGTGATTCAGTACGCATCGCCGCGGGAAGTAACGAGATTGGTGCAAAGAGTGGGTCGTGCTTCTCATTCGTTCCAAAGGACCTCTTCGGGCATTGTAATTGCTCTTACTCCCGACGACGTGGCAGAATCGTTAGTGATCGCAAGAAGAGCGAAGTCGGCTGAAATAGAGGATATAAAGCTAAAAGAGAACTCTTTGGATGTCATGGCAAACCAGATTTGCGGTGTGCTACTGGATTTCGGTGTGGTTTCTCTGGATAAAGTGTATAGTTTGATATCGCGGGCATACCCGTTCAGGAACGTCTCATACGGGACGATGATGCGAGTGATAGAGCAATTAGAGGATGAATGGCTGCTAAGAGTAGATGGTGAACGGTTAAGACAGACTAAAAATACGAGAAGCTATTATTACGAGAATCTCTCGATGATTCCGGACGAGAAGAGATATAAGGTGTATGATATGGTAACAGGTAAGCTAATCTGCATGCTGGATGAGCGATTCGTGCTGAATTTCGTGACTACCGGTGCATTGTTCGTTGCAAAGGGCGAGACGTGGCGGGTAATTGACCCTGATGTGGACGAAGGCGGTGAGCAGCTAAAAGTGGAGCCTGGGGCGAAGAAGGTGGGTGAGATACCTAAGTGGGAAGGCGAGGAGATACCCGTCCCTTTCGCGATTGCCCAGGAAGTGGGTGATTTACGTGCTAAAATCGGTTCCTTTATCGTAGCGGGCGGTTCGATTCACAGTATAGAAGCGGCGTTAGAGCAGGAATATGGTGTGCACTCCGATTGTTTTATGCCGCTGATAGAATTGATAAATAAGCAAATTGCACAATCGTGCGTGGTGCCAACTGCGACCGAAGTGGTCGTGGAAAAGTCAAAAGACGGTACAGAGATAGTAATAAACGCATGTTTTGGGCATTTAGTAAACGAAACGTTTGGACGGCTCATAATCGCTTTACTCGGTGCGCGAATCGGTGCGGATATCTCTATGGAGATAGACCCATACCGGATAAAATTGAAATCAGGAAGAAAGGTGGAGAGAGGAGTACTGGAACAGACACTATGTACAATCGAGCCCGAATTTGTACGGTTGATAATAGAAAAGACGCTGAAGAATTCATTTTTGTTTAAATGGGAGCTGCTGAACGTGGCGAAGCGATTCGGTGCGTTGCGCAGGACTTTTGATAGAAGACATATCTCGGCAGATAAACTGGTAAAACTATTTGAGGATACGCCAATATACGAAGAGACGCTAAAAGACGTGTTCGCAGATAAACTGGATGTGGCACGGACAGAGGAAGTGGTGAGGAAGCTAAAATCAGGCGATATAAACGTACATTTCGGTTCTACGAGTGCTATTGGTACTGCGGGGTATTTGAGCTGGCGTGATGTACTGGCGACGGAACAGGACGAGAGTTTAATTATTGATGCGCTGAGGAATAGAATATTCAACGACCGGGTGATTCTATTCTGTATGAGTTGCAAGAACTGGGAATCGGTCAGGCGTGTAAAGACGATTATAGAGTTCGGAACGGAATCGCTTGTTTGCCCGTTCTGCAGTTCGAGGTTGATTGCAGCTCTGAAACCATGGGAGACGGAAGAGATAAAGCTAATGAAGAATAGCGATAGCGAAACAGGGACTAATGAACGTGTGAAAAGGTTATACAGGAATGCGAACCTGGTTCTGTCGCATGGTCTCCTCGCTGTGATTGCGCTTGCGGCACGTGGTGTAGGTCCTGAAGTGGCATCAAAGATAATAAGGCAGTCTAAAGATGCGGATCATGACTTTTATCGTAATATACTGGAACAAGAGAGAAGATACACGAGGACGAAGAGATTTTGGACTTGATCAGTCTCTGCTGCCCTCAAACAATGCCAGTCTCTGCTTTCACGTTAATACCGGATGCTGTTTCAAGCGTAATATCACCGGCTAAGGCAGACCGAACGCACTCTACGGGTGCACTCAGTGAGATCTCTTTTGTGCGTCCATATCTACCGCGATTTACTACCCTTGCTTTTATCAAACCTAAAAAGTCCAATTCGGAGATTAAATCAGTAACACGCCGCTGCGTTAATGTCTCAGTGTCCAATTGAGCACAGATTTTCTGATATATATCATAGACTTCACCACTGAAAAAGCATCTTTTACTCTTTGCATCAGTTAATAATATCACGGCGTTCAATATGATTTTTGATTGCCAGGACAGCATTTTTACCATTTCTGTAATCCCGCTCTCTTCTATCTGTTCCTTTGCGAGCCTTACATGTTTCTCAGTTACCTGTTTTGATTCCTGGCGCTCTGCAATTTCGCCTGACTCTATTAGCAGGTCAAGGGCATATCTCGCATTCCCATGCTCCTCCTGCACCGTCCGCATCCAGTTCCACGTACCCTGAACCAAGCGTC
>JAOZPO010000056.1 GCA_029932715.1 Halobacteria archaeon
CGAAGCGATTGGAGGAGAAACTGAAGACACCAGCGAAGATATATTACAAATGGGAGGGTGTCAGTCCGCCCGGTAGCCATAAGCCTAACACTGCGGTTGCACAGGCGTATTATAATATGAAAGAGGGCGTAGAGAGGATAGCGACGGAAACAGGAGCGGGACAGTGGGGCTCTGCACTTGCTTTTGGTACCATGCTCTTCGGGTTGAAGTCTACAATATACATGGTTGCTGCAAGTTACGACCAGAAACCGTACCGAAGGGTAATGATGGAAACATGGAACGGAGAAGTATACAGAAGTCCAAGCAAAAACACGGAATATGGGCGGCAATATCTACATAAGGAGCCGGATACCACCGGTAGTTTGGGTATCTCAATCTCAGAAGCGGTCGAGGATGCAGCCACGCATGAAGGCACGAACTATGCACTGGGTTCTGTTCTGAATCATGTTATATTACACCAAACGGTAATAGGTCTGGAGGCGAAGCTCGCGTTTGAGCAGATAGACGAATATCCGGATATAATCTTTGGAAACGTAGGAGGTGGCAGTAATTTCAGTGGGGCTAGTTTCCCCTTCGTAGGCGATAAGCTGACAGGTAAAAGACCGGACTTAAAAATCGTTGCTTGTGAACCGATGGCATGTCCAACGCTGACGAAAGGGTTGTATCTATATGATTTCGGCGACTGTGCAGGATTGACCCCTCTGTTGAAGATGTTCACTTTAGGGCATACTTTCGTACCTCCACCGATACATGCAGGAGGGCTGAGATACCATGGCGATGCTCCTTTGCTCTGCAAGTTGGTGAAGGACGGGTGGATAGATGCTGTGGCGTATCACCAAACCGAGATATTCAATGCTGCGAAGTTGTTTGCCGAGACGGAAGGGCATATAATAGCACCAGAATCAGCGCACGAAGTGAAAGCGGTGATAGACGAAGCGTTGAGATGCAAGGAGGAAGGGCAGGAAGAGGTGATATACTTCAATAACTCAGGTCATGGGCATTTCGACTTAGGGGCATACGATGCGTTTCTGAGTGGTAAGCTCGTGGATTACGAGTATCCCGCGGAATTGGTGAAACAGTCGCTGGCTAATCTGCCGGAGTTGTAAATAACGGCATTCCTCCTTAAGCTCCGAAGCGGGTCCCTCACGGTTGACCCGGCACATTCCCTATGTTATGTTTATGCAGGGAATAGAACTATCTCAAGCATACAACTGAGTTTATAGGGGCGCAGGAGAATAGTGATAAACAGAACTATAATTTTTGCCCCCAAAAAACCGATGTAGTTTCTTGGGGGTTATTTTTATCCGATTTGATATTTAAAAGCTTATGTGTTATCTGTTACAATGTAACAACTGATGAGAAAGGATAGAGTAATAGTAACAGGGATAGATGTGATGCAGGGCGCGTGGAACACATTGCGAACAACTCAAAAAACATTGAACTGACAAAGTCCATGTACAATATCGCATGCATTGTTTAAATCACAAATGGATAAGAACTTTGGAAAAGTGCGCGAATTAGCTATTAAAAAGACTATTGTAGGCAGTATTGTAGGAAATATAATGATTTTTAAAGGCGTCACATCGTAAGATTGGATTTAAATAGAGTGATGATGGTGGGTTTAAGTGATACAGGAAACTACCTTTGATGTTAGAGTATTGCTCACTCATAGTTTCCAGTTCCATCTCTTCCTTCTTCCTATCAGTTTGCTTATCTCATCGCTTGTCACCACCCCGAGGACTTTCCTATCACTGTCTATAACGGGCAGTGCGGAGATATTGTACTTATCCAACTTCCTTATCACCAGTTCAAGCGGCTCATCCAAATCCGCTGTCATTACTCTCCTTGTCATTATTTCCGCTAATTCCACGTCCCGCTTCGCCACGGCAGAGGATATATCCCAGGCTGTTACTATCCCCACGAGTTTATCCTCCGCGGACACAACAGGGATATGCGTAAACTGTGTCTCCATTATCAATTTAGCTGCATCTGCTATACTCGCAGCTTCGCTTATCGCTTCCACTTCTCTTGTTATCACGTCCTTTACCAGAGGGAGCTCTCTCGTCTGTTTCATCGGTTTGACGGCAATATCCGCTGGCAATCGCTCTACGGGTAGCGAGACAAGAAATTCCGCGCTTTCTACACTCCGTTTCAACTCCTCTGCTACTTTATTCGCCATAAAAATACTGGATAAGGACGAAGTCAGCACTTCTTTACCGTCTATATCAATCATACCGGATTTCAGCTCCTCGTATGTTACTTTTCTCAATACCGGCCGGTCACGTCTGCCGAGACCATAATCGAGCACGTCCGTAACGATATCAGCATCTCTTATCGCTGTCTTCTTCGCTATTCCCGCATTCAATACCGGTATCGGTATTCCAATACCAACATACAGAGTCACGCCATAGCCATAGAACGAGGCTCCTCGTATGTATTCTGCACTCATATCCTTCATGTTACCGGTGACCATCAAAGTAGCATAGCCATTACCGGAATTGTACTGGGTACCTATTCCCACTACATACCCTTGTGAACCGCAGAGGAATATCCGCGTTCCCGGCCCGATGGTCTCGAAATCAGGGTCGTTTACAAGTGGCGATAGCGCGCCTGCACCCGAATAATTCACATTACGGTAATTCGGCAGTAACGTGCCCATGTAAGTGTATAATGTCCTTTCTGTTGAGTTTACCGCGGCATCATACCTTTGATATGAATTTCTCGGATTTAGCATAATCGCCTGATTCAAATCATCGAGCGTGATGGTTGTGTCTATCTCTTTACGGGGATAACAGTCAGTGGTATAGCTGGTAGCTCTCAGGTCTATCTGCTTACCAGCCACTAAATCCTCTATTACGTGTCCGCCGCCATATTCAGCTCCTTTATCCTCTGATAATTGCGCGGCACCCAGATACGCATCAACCGCTGCAATTCCCGTATATGCCTCTACCTCGTTAAGCCAAACCTTTTGCATCTTTATCGGCGGGTCTGCATGACCGAAGTTGAAGAACACGCCTGAAGAGCACATGGCACCAAAAGTACCGGTGGTTACCACATCCACTTCCTTCGCCGCTCCTTCCACACCCTGTTCCTCTACTATCTCGCTCATTCTGTCCGCAGTTACTACGCAAACACTGCCGTCCCTGATCTTACCATTTATCTCTTCTATGCTCTTCACCGTCTTTGTCATACTACATAGAGTGTACGAGATAAGTGCTTTAAAATCTTACACCTTTTTGCCTGTTCTCCCTTCCTTTTATAGTAGACCCATTTAGAATCATACTGAATGTAGGAGATAATCGTAGTAGACTAAAGTATCGCTTCTAATATCCTTGCATAAGCCGGGCGCGTAATAAAAATGCCTATTAGTAGACCCACAATCGTTACAATCGCGAAACCACGTAAAGTGCCAAGCGCCATGAAAGCAAGTGCCAGCATTGCCACGATGGTGGTAGTAGCAGAAACGAAGATAATACCAAACGCGAACGAGATACGTTTACGGTACATGCTTGTAGAGGAACGTCCACCGGAAAGTACTTCGTCTGTTATTATCACCAACTGATCCACACCCGTGCCTATAACCGCTATTATCCCTGCGATACTCGGCAAGTCCAGCTCCCATTTTATCACTGCTGCAAATCCTAATATCAGGATTATTTCACTGGAAAGGGCAATGAACATCGGAAAACCGATCTTCTTCTCTCGGTATCGCAAGAAGACGATAAGAGTAACGGAAACAAGAGCAAGTAAAGCGGCAATTGCTGCACCAGTCTTGAATTTCGCACCTAAATACGCTGGAACTTCACCTGAGCCGATAATCTTTACATTTACCGGTAATGCACCTGCTTTCAGGTGTATTATCAACTCCCGCGCCCTTTTCAAACCCTCAGTTCCTACTCCCGTCTGAGATATTAAACTGTAACGAGGTTCGGTTCGCAGGTCTTCTGCAAGTTCTGGTGCGAGTGGTCCACTGTACACAACCACATCGTCAAGCAGCATTATGAGCTCGTGGTTATCTCGATCGTCTAATGCGCCGTATTTTATCGCAGCATCTCGTAATGCTTCTGCTCCCTTCTTTGTTAATGTAAAAGGTGCGCCCCATGCTGACTTCTCGTTGCTTCTCTCCGGAACCATCCTCACGCTCTGTATCCCTTCACTGCCGTAAACGACATGCGCGGTGATATTGTCTATCTCTACTAATCGCTGACCTTCTGTTACATCTTCTCCCGTGCCATTAGTCTGTATCCGTATCTCAAACTTACCGGGATTGCCAACCAAGCTCTTCGCGGTTTTTATGTCTATACCTGCTAAGTCCACGACCATGAGGTTGTTTCCCACGGTTCTTATGGTAGTGCTCGCTAATCCAAGCATATTTAACTTCGTATCTATTATTTGCCGGGTCTCGTCTCTCGTTCCTCGTGTTATACCCTCTTCAAAGTAGTCTGTACCGTCTGGTCGCTTCGCTATACTCCCATTGATCCCTTTTAACACCTCTGCCAACTGCTCCTCTGTTACTGTCTTCCGTATCTCATATTCATACACTCCCTCTTCTTTCGTCGCGTAAGTACCAACTTCTGCATCCAGCGCATCTTCGAGGAAAGAGGCAACTTCGCTCCTATTGCCCTCTGCGTCTATTCTGACAAGTGTACCTTCTAATTTCAACTGTAGCGACGAGCCACCCACTAAGTCCAGACCAAACCGTAAATTACCATCTATGCCGGCGCCGGAGAAAAATGGGTCCCCATTAGCTCTCTTAGCTATGCTTCCATTAATCTTCTTTAAGACATTGGATAAACGCTCTTTCGAAATACCTGGTCTAATTTCATATATCTCGTCTCCATGATGACCTACATTCCTGTTCAGTTCTTTTTCAAGAAAAGTGGAAACAGCACTCCCATTAATGTCAGCATGTATCTTGGCTGTGACTGGCGGCTGCGGATACACGTAGATAACAACAATAGCGAATAAAACGAGCAGTAGCAACGCCATTACTCTCATGTCACTCAATAATCCCCTTCCCCCTTTCTTCATTGCTTCTTTTCTGTCCCTTACTCCTTATGCAACATAGTTGCAGAATCATATAAGCTTGATATTTTAAATAGATGATATTATATTTGCTATCTTGTACTATAACAAGTGTATATTTCCCATTTAAACGACAGCATTAATAGAATATATAGGATGGGATCTATGACATATATGGTGATATGACGATGATCCAAATGTTATCTCCGAAATCGGGAAAATTGTTGAAAAGAGGCATGAGATGATATTAGCACATGAGTAGTTTGGAGTGGAAATAAAGGATATATATGCTGAAAAAGTACTTGTTATCGTACAGTTGTTTGTGCTGGAGTGCATTTGTATGCATGTGCATTTATACATAACGCGGATACAACTTACCCGCAGTTACGTTCATAGTCTTATGTATGACCCGCGGATACCCGTAGTCTTTATATAGTGCTGTCCGTAGTCCTTTGCCTGCATCCAGGACATAGGGAACGAACGAAGAGCTGCGTGCCATCCGGTAGTCGTATATCTCCGTTTTCCCCTGTGCTGGGATTGGGTAAATATTATTGCTTGCTGTCCTGTTGAATAACACGCTATGATACCTATCCATCTGTCTACCAGGCAGTGGAGTCCAGCGCTTGTAGGAATTCTTATTGCTTACAGGAGGGACCCATGTTTTAAAGCTGCTAACCGTCCTGCCGTAGTAATATGCAGGAGAAAAGGTGGTACTACTTTGTTGCAAAACCGTTTCATCCTCTGTCTTACCCGTATGATTTACCCATGCCGTATTTACGTTCCCTGCTCTGTCGACTGTATGTGTACCGAGTTCATAGGTGCTATTTCGCATCAGTCCGTTTACATAATAGTACGTATCAGAAGTATTTGTCACCCAGATTCCATTCAGGAATACCATAGTATAGCGGAAATCAATATCTGACGGATTTGACCATGTCCACTTTAGCCATGTTTCGCCCCTTTGTGATAATTTTAAATCAACAATACTTGCAGGTGCCGTATTATCTGATGCGGACACGTATGCAGTCTTTTCCGCATTTACCATGCCATATCCATAGTCATCGTCTTTTCCCGTTGTTCCGATGTCTTCAGCGGTCTCCTGTAATAGCGCCCTTACCTGGACGTTGGTATAATCAGGATACGCGGACCATGCCAGAGCTGCCGTACCGGTAACATGAGGGCACGCCATAGAAGTGCCACTCTTTGTTGCGTAACCGTTATTCAGATAGGTAGAATATATACTCACACCCGGTGCTGCAAGTTCAACATCCGAACCGGTACTCGAGAAGCTAGCTCTATTATTAGCACTATCCGTTGCCGCAACCGCGATTACAGAGTCATATCTCCCAGGGTAAGTCACTGTATCTCCCGTACCATCTGCATTACCCCTGTTCCCCGCGGATGCAACTAACAGCAATCCCGCATTGTATGCTTTATCACACGCATTACGAAAAGCGGTTGAGTCCTGAGTGGAGCCAATGCTCATTGAGATGATCTTTATATTGTTCTTCACCGACCAATCGATGCCAGCAATAACATCGCTTATATATCCCCGTCCTTCACTGTTCATCACCTTAACCGCATACAAATCTGCTTCCGGCGCTACACCCACAATACCTGCTCCGTTATCCCTGGCTGCTATTATACCTGCACAATGCGTTCCGTGACCATTATCATCCTTCGGATCTGAATCCTCGTTTACAAAATCATATCCACCCTCGTAATTATCTGCTAAGTCTGGATGATTATAATCTATTCCAGTGTCAATAACAGAAATAGCAATACCAGAACCTGCGTTCCCGCCCGGTGCAACATCACTCTTACCCTCTACGCCATTCCAGATCAGCTCTGCATTTATCCTATCAACACCCCAGGGCAAAGTCTCCGTTACCTGCACCTCATAATCAGGCTCTATGTATGCAACATCACTATCGCTCTCTAAAGAGGTAACCGCCGTCTCCTCTGGCATTGTGGCAGCAACCGCAGGAATTATCTGGTACTTATGTTTTATCTCGCCACGGTATTGTGTTATCAATTTGGGCTTCGGTTTACCCTTGAACATTACTATAACGCGAACATTGCCCTCATCATCCGCATACCTGCCCTCCTTCATAGCTCTTCTCCCTGCTTGTGGTGCGCTAATACTTAGCGGAGAATCGTAAGAGACCTCTTTTACTACTCTATCGTCATCAGCCCGCAGGGAAGTGCACTCTATCCCATTTGTAAGGCTTACCGGCGTTACCTGGCTGTTATTAATACAATTGTTGTAACCATGGGCAGTAAGCGCATTTGTGCCTGTTATCATCGGAGATGCCGTTCCTGCTGATACAATTAATGCAATCACAGCCATTATTAGCACTATCCTGCTCTGCATTCTTTACGCTCCCTTGTTTGCACTATTAATGTTGGATGCTATATTAAAATGTTGTCTCCATATAATATTCTGAAGATTGTTTTATTTACCCGAACATTAACATTTGTAAAGAATGACTGCGGCTTCGCTACACTACCATGAAACGTTGAAGGAGAAATTAAGGGCGGAGTGGAGAATAGCGAAAGAGGCGAGGAAAAGAGGTCTTGACCCTGCGCTTCAGCCGGAAATCAATATAACTAATGATCTCGCAGAGCGAGTTGAAGCACTTATAGGAATAGAAGGTGTGGGTGCACGCATACGTGAATTAGAACAACAAGGTAACAGTAGAGAAGAAACGGCATTAAAAATAGGCTATGACTTTGCAGAAGGTAAATTCGGACACTATAATCGCGTTATGCTAATAGAATACGCAGTAAGGACAGCGGTGGCGATTCTCACTGAGGGTGTAGTTGCAGCGCCATTAGACGGGATTTCACGTGTTGAAGTAGCTATAAACGACAATTCGAGCGAATATATAAAGATATTCTATTCAGGACCGATAAGAAGTGCAGGTGGGACGGCACAGGCGCTTTCTGTGTTAGCTGCGGATTGCATAAGGCGGAAGATGGGATTTGCTGCGTATGAGCCACGTGAAGAGGAGCTATGGCGGTATGCACTGGAGGTTGCTGCGTATGCGCAAATAGCTGGCTTGCAATACACTCCCTCGGACGATGAGGTAAAAGAAATAGTAAAGAACTGCCCTATATGCATTGATGGCGAACCGACGGAGAAGAAGGAGGTGGGTGGTTATAAAGACCTCGAGCGGGTCGCAACGAATAGGATAAGGGGTGGGATGGTGCTTGTGCTCACAGAAGGGATAGCAATGAAGGCGCCGAAGATAAAGCGGTATGTGGATAAACTTGGCATGGAGGGCTGGGACTGGTTGGCGAAACAGGCCAAATCGAAGAAGGATAAAGGCAAGAGGAACTTTTTAGATGATTTGATAGCAGGGAGGCCTGTATTTGGACGTCCGGGGGAAAAAGGAGGATTCCGGCTTCGTTACG
>JAOZPO010000057.1 GCA_029932715.1 Halobacteria archaeon
ACCTCTTCAGCCCCCGCTTCACGCAATTTCTTCACATATTCCAGCGCCTTCGTGGAGCAATCCGAGAAATCCGTTGGATACAACATTTTTCCGAACATTTTTCTACCGCTTCATCCATTTAGCTCTTCTAAAAGAGTCTGAACCAACAAATCGTTAGCCCTATCTCTCTGCACCGAGAACCTTATATGAGCAGGTAGCCCAAAGGAGCTGCAGTCTCTTATCACAAGCCCATGTGTCAAAAGTGCCCTCTTCATCTTGCTCGCATCTGTCACGTCGAGGATGTAGAAGTTTGCATCAGAATGGAAGGTAAATTCCGCCTCTATTGTCTCTTTACTCCTTTCTATCTTCTTTGTTGTATCATACAGAAACGCATCGCCTTTGGGTTCTATTACCGACATACATATCTTCTCCGCGAACCTGCTCACACTCCAGGGTGCTTTTAGCTTCTGCATCGCCTCTATAATGCCCTTCGCACCGATGGCATAGCCTATTCTTACCCCCGCTATCGCGAACGATTTAGTTAATGACCGCAAAATGAGTAAGTTCTGTGTAGATGATACGCAGCGGTGCAAAGGGAAAGTGTCGCGTACAAAATCCACATACGCTTCGTCAATCACCAGTAAAGCATCTACTCGTTCCGCTTCTTCTATTAACTGCATCAGCTCTTCTCTACCCAGATATTGCCCCGTTGGATTATTCGGATTGCAAATAAATACCACATCTCCTTGCTGCATCTCAGCTACTATCAGCTCTGGCTTGATTCGCAGCTCCGGCATTTCTATACGCCTGACCTCAGCACCAATAACTTTTGCTGCTATTTCGTATTCGCCATAAGTATGTTTCAGCATCAGTACACGTCTATTAGCAAACGAGTATGTCACAAGCGGTATTAACTCAGAAACTCCCGCTCCTACCAGTACTTCTTCTTCGCGACATCCATATTTTTTCGATAATTTCGCTCTTAACTCGCTGCATTCGTTATCCGGGTACCTGCTCAAGTCATTCATCGCTTCCTTTATCACATCGAAGACAAAATCCGGTGGTCCATAAGGGTTTAAATTTGTGCTGAAGTCTAATAGTTCTCTTCCATTCGCTCTTTCCTGCTCTCCTCCGTGTATGCAAACGCGTAGATTATGCAACTGAACTCTTGGTTTTACCATTTTTATAGCCTACTGTTATTTTTGGAAAAGCTTTTCTTTTATCAACTCCTATCTGCCATTGTGTACAGCAAAAGAAGGATATATATAAAGAAGCACAGTAGCGCGCTGAGTGTACTGGTAGCAGTATGCGATGAAGAGTTATTAGGGCAGAGCTTTACCGAGGGTGAGCTAAATCTCAAGCTAACGGAATTTTTCTACAAAGGTGAAGCAGTAACAGAGGAAGAAGTAGTAGACTCGTTGAAAGAAGCGGACATTGCGAATTTAGTAGGAGAAAGAGCGATAAAATGCGCACTGGACAATTCGTTTATCGAAGCAGCCAACGTGATTTTCGTTGACGGCGTGCCACACGCACAGATGCTAAAAATTTGACACTATCAGACAGACACTATTAGTCCTCTTCCGCCTCCTTTATTGCTGATAGGAAACGTCTTGATACTACCTCTTCTGCGAGTTGCATAATCGTATCTCTATCCTTTACACCGCTGAAGACGCCCAAAGGTAACTGCGCCGCTGCCATCGTGGCGTGCCCACCCGCAGAACCGATATCAGCAAACGCAGTGGCAAACGCATCCCCTATATCCACCCTTATGTCCTTACTCCTACCAGAGATGCATATCTTATCTTCACATAGCCCTATCACAACAACTGTTGTAATTCCTTCCAGATTAAGCAAATAATCCGCTGCCTGCGGTATCGTATCCCGATTCCTCACGTTTCCCACGTTTGTTATTAAATAACTCCCTTTTATCTTCTTGTGCTGTATCGCATCTCCTATTACGTTCAGCATCTCCGTGGACATTGGTGGTGCCTCTATCTGCTCTAAAAGGTCTTTGTCAGCAGTCACGTAAAGAAAGGCAGCGGCGGAAAAATCTGATGCGTGCGCCTCTCGCCTGAATCCTCTCGTGTCGGTTCTTATTCCATGTAAAAGTGCAGTTGACAGTACTTTATCCGCAGGTATATCCAATTCCTGCAGATACTGCATCATTATCGTTGATGTCGCTCCCTTGTCCATTTGTATGTCAACAAAATCTGCTTTTACCTTTCCATTTTTATTATTCCTCGCATGATGATCTATGATGATGTCCACCTTACTTTCAGGGGGCAATAGGTTGTTTGCACCAGGAATTGCAGAATCTACCAGTGCCAGCATATCATAATCTGCAAAAGTATCCTTAGCCTCTATTCTTTGCATCTCTATCCCTAAGATGTTAACAAACGCGCGATTCTCATGATGTCCTATCACGCCGCGGTACAATATATCCGCAGATACGCCCACGTGCCTTGCTATGTATTTCAATGCGAGTGCAGAAGCTATTGCATCAGGGTCCGGGCTGTCGTGAACCACTATTCCTAACTTACCTTTGTCATCTTCACGCTTATTTATCGCTTCTATTATCGATGTCAGTTCTTTTGCCTTCCACCGGAACTTCATACGCTCCAGATATTCCATCGCAGCTCTCGCAGTTATATCCGGGATAGCCAGAATCACATCAACACCTAATTCTTTCAATGCTTCTTTATCACTGGAACCAAAGGCTCGTACTACTAATTGAGCAGTTGGTAGCGTCGCCTTGACATTTCTCGCCGCTTTCTTGTTCGCTTCGCCGTCACTGCTCAGGATAAAAAACACTTCCGGTTCGCACTCCTTTCTTATCCCAGCCAGCATACCGGGATCACTTATATCGCCTGCGAAGGCAATGAAATCTCCTTCCTTCAGCAATTCCACTTTCTTTTCATCTCTATCCACTATGACAATGTCAAGCCCTCGCCCTTTTAGCTCTTTCGCCACTGCGGAGCCGATACTGCCATAACCGAAGATTACATGCACCTTTTTCCGTTTCGACTTCTGCTCTGTTCCGCTTCCTTCCCCCTCTTCTCCCATTCGCTCTACTATAAAGATTACCTTACAATTTCTTCTTTACATTACTGAGGATACTAATAATTTCATTGATACTTCCTTCCTTATTATGTAATAATATCATGCAATATAGCGATTGGGAGCCAATATACGAGCAGATATTGGTGGATTTTGGATTTAGCGGTGCAAAAGACGAAGAAGCAGCGAGACTTGCGGCTGATATAATGGCTCGTAAAGCTACTACTACTACTAAGAAGGACGTAATGGCAGAGCTAAAACGGCTTATAAAAGCGCATGATGTAATAATATGCGGCAATGCACCATGTTTAGAGGGCGACATAACAGAGAAGGGCATTTTTAATTCCGCTCGTGTTGTTGTAGCAGCAGATGGGGCTACTTCCGTACTTTTGCGCAATGGAATCATACCCGCTATTGTAGTTACCGACTTAGACGGGCTTATCGCAGATATAATCTATGCAAACAGGCTTGGCTCGATAATTGTTGTGCATGCGCATGGTGACAACATGGAGCAGTTGATAAAGGTACTACCGGCGTTAAATGCAAATGTGATCTGCACTACGCAGAGCATGCCACTTCATAACGTTTACAACTTCGGTGGGTTCACAGACGGTGACAGATGTGTGTTTCTTGTGCAGGAGTTCGGTGCAAAGGGAATAGAACTCATAGGTTTTGATTTCGAGGATGAGACTGTAAGTGCGAGAAAGAGAAGGAAATTGAAGTGGGCGAAGCGGTTGATTGGGGCTATTCTGTAAATACTCTATAAAAGGAAGGAAGGTATCTGATTAGCGAATCACAAAAACCTGAACACCTCTGGCAGCTCACCCACGGCTGACCTGAACTTTTCAGACCAGTTGTCAGGGTCCAAACCTTTTTGCGCTAAGAATACCGCAGCCCATCTTTGCAACCCCACGCCAGAGCACCCTGACCACAACTGCTCACCGCTTTGCAGCTTCACACTGAACCCTTTAGGATATTTATCGCCATTCACACTCACATTCTGGAACTCCAGCATTTTAGCGCTGTATGGCAGTACCCCTTCGTAATCTATGGTTCCTACCTCCCTCAACTCGGCAAGACCCGCTTTGCCCTCCTGCGCCATGAACCAGGGAGTCACCCATGCCTCGCGCCATTCAATATCCAGTATCTCATCGAATATATGGCGATACTTCGCCCGCAACTGTTTCGAGTGCTCTATCACCTGCTCCTTCTTACCCATCCACAGTATCTCAACACGATGAAACTCGTCAAGCCGTTCTATACCATGAAGCCCGCCACTTTCATACCGGTGTGATGTTCCCGACCGGTCAAAGACCTTTACTGGTAGTATATCATCCGGCATGGTCTTACCTTGCAAGAATACCCATGAGGGTGGGCATTGTGCATAGCACATCCCGCCTACGTTCTCTATTCGCTTCATAATCATATCTACCGGTACTTCATTCGTGACTTTATAATAATCTATCACTTCTTCCCAGTAGTCAGGGTCTCGCGTCTTCGGCGTGCATACGTAATACGCCTCTGGATAAATCCCTTTTGCATGCCCCGACCGCTTCCACACGTCCCATGATACGAACTTGGGGAATATCATCTCCTCATAGCCCAGAGGCGTGAATATCTCGTCAAATAATATGCGTTCAAAAGCTCTGAATATCTTCGTTATCTGCGGTCCGTATACAAACTGTCCGCGTCCCGCGGCATGCCGTATCCAACACCGGTTTGCCATCTCTTCTGTGGGGTCCTTGTCAAAATAGAAGGGCTTCTTTTCGCTCTCAAAGAGCAATTCCCAGTGCTCACTCTTGCCTTTCCACTTCGCTGCTTCTTTCTTATCCTCCAGTAATCTTACTATTCTATCAGGAATCCGGTTTGCCAACGCGGACTCATCCACATCCAGAGCTAGCGTCAAAGTGCCTCTTTCCTGCTTCAGTGTCTTCACAAACGGTAATTTCTTCAGTTGCCAGTCCTCATCCCAATCCATCAAAATCCGATAATCTTCTATTTCCACGCCCCTTAGCCCTATTCGGTGCTTACCTAAAAGTTTAGTCAATTCGTTCTTCAATCTAAGAAGCGCATCATGCACTCGCACGTACCGGTCAGAGACTAATTTCAACTTTATCTTCTCCCCTGCCACGTTCCACTGGTCTATCACCGCGCCGCCACCAGACGGTGCTCCTTTCTTTAACAAATTTGTGTTACAGTAGGTTACAAAATCCGCTATATCCCCTGAATTTATTCCCGATAAACTGCCGCTGCATTTGATATTTGCTATCAGTAGAAATTGCATCACCATCTGCTCTTAATCATCCTCCTCCCTTTACTTCTGATCTCTCTTTCATCGCCAATAGCATCTCCTGAGCCACCTCTGCGTTCATCAAATAATCATCTACGCTCGCTATTAGCGTTCCTAATTTATCAGTTTCAAAATACGTTACTGCGCTTTTTGCTCCTATCTCTGTGTTCACTTCTTTCGTATTATCCGAAATTAAAGCAGCCGCTACCAAATTTGCATTTGTCCCGCTTAGCTTTATTTTCGCTTTTATTCTCATTTCTTTGACGTTAAACGCTAAATTTAAGTACTGGTTCTTACTATAATATAAATAAGTGCAAAAAATGTTCGATTACGTTGTGGTTGTGGTCACCGAAGATTCAGAAGTGAAGAGCCTGGAACATACTTCGCTACGGGACGATGTGCTTCTCAACTCGATTTTTGTACCCGTTTCTGAGCATGCATGGACTGGTGCCGCGGGTAACGGGCTTGGTACTTTGTTCGCAATAGAGAATGCAAGTGCGGCGATAGGCAAAAACATAGTGGAAGAAGTGAAACGAGGCAAAAGCGTTCTTATCGTGCATACCGCGGGTGTAGGCACCAGAAACCTGCTTACAAGGACCTGTAAGAACAAAGCATACATAGAGATCCTCAATATCTCGCTACTGGAAGGAGTGATAAAGCAATTTCAGGCATTTGCCATACCATACCGCATTCTGGTCACATGGGGCGACCAGCTCCTGCTGTTTGCAGATAGCCCCGATGAGATAAGCAAATGTGCACAAAGCACGCACGTCATGCTCTTTGGCTTGAAGACAGAACTCACGCGGGAAGTAGCGAGTAAATACGGCATCCAGATAGTGCAATGTACGGACGAAGGAGGCTGTGAGCTTCTCGATTTCGACGATACACGGAACTACGAAGAAGCGAAGAAGAAGAGGCGGAAACATGCCGGTAGCCAGGTGATGATAAACATGGGCATGTTCGCAATGAGCGGTACCGTAGCAGAACGCATGCTTGAGGCGTTTAATATTAACCTGCAGAAACGAGAAGGTAAGTTCAATTCAGATGAGTTATGGCAATCGTGGATTTCCGTTGACTCAGTAGCCGACCAGTGGCACAAAGAGCACGCAGATATGATAAAAACTGCGGTGCTACGCACAGAGCCACACAAACTGATAAAAAGCTTTCCTTTAAGCGTTAAAGCGTTATGGCGTGATTTCGGTACGAACGCGAGTTACTACGCGAGCATGATGAAGATTTTAGCAGAGGACGAAGTAGGCAGGAGATTGCGCAACTTTTTAGGGGTTGAAGTCTCTTCTTCGGTTACTAAAGGTTGTGAAGTTCAGGATTCGGTGTATGTGGATGCTGAATTTGATGCTGGGTCGGTACAGGATAGTGTAGTCTCGAAGTCAAGTGCGAAATCAGCACAGCTTGTGCAGGCATGTGTGATAAACTCCAGACTGAACAGAATACAGGCAAAAAACTGCGTTGTTTACAATGTGGTTGATAACGCAACAATAGAAGTTGAAGATTGCGTCCTCATAGACGTGTTTCACCCGGACAAGGGTAAGATAAGGCTTAAGATGCGGATTGGCGAGGAGCAGGGTGCGAAAGATAAATGGTGGCACTCGCGACTTCCAGGAAACGAATATTCGCTGAGCGAAGTGGCGGGAATGATGAAAGACGTTTCTGGTAACGAGATAAAGACAACAAGGGCGCGATTTGAGCGGCTTACTGAGTTGCATATTGAAGGACCCATAAGGATCAAGCCATTCATGGAGAAGAAACCCTGGGGGTACGAGTTATGGTGCGCGTCTCCAAGGAATTACTGCGTGATAGATACAGATACGAACCAGGAAATCACGCTTGATGACCTGACTGCTTTATTTCCGGAAAAGATTCTGGGTGATGAGAATCAGGCAAAGTTCCCGCTTATTGTGAAGATAATAAAGGCGGATGAGAATCTTTCAGTGCAGGTGCATCCGGACGATGCGTACGCGAGGCGACTTGGCGATGCCTTTGGCAAGGAGGAAGCATGGCATGTCCTTGAAGCGACAAAGGGAGCGAAGATATATCTCGGCTTTAAAGAGTCTATGAGTGTCGATGAATTTGAAGAAGCGGTAAAAAGCGAGGATTTTATGTCACGCTTGAGTGCATTTGATGCACATGTTGACGATACATATCACATTCCCGCTGGCACTATCCACGCATTAGGTGCGGGAACAAGGGTATATGAGGTAAGTACGGCTTCAGAAAGAACATTCAGGATATACGATTATGGTAGAGGTAGGGAACTCCATCTGAAGGATGCTATGGAGGTATTGAGGTTAGAAAAGAGCAAAGATGCGAAGACAGATCATGAGCTTTTGCGTAAGGAAGCGTGTTTTGAGGAATATAAGCTTTTAACAGGTGAGCAAATGGAATTGAGGGTTTTTAAGGTTCATGGCAAGCGAGTAAATGGTTTTACAGGAGCTTGTTTGGTTACGTGTGTGGATGGTCATGTAACGCTAAAAACGAATACATGCGTAGAGACGCATTTAACGCCGCCAGAGACCGTGTTGGCGCCTATTGGACGTTTTGAGATGCAGGGAGAAGGAGAGGTACTATGTGCTAATTTCATAACCTGACATTACGTGTTTTATATGCTAATGATCTACCTAAACTCCATTAACCGAACATTATGTAAGGCGGAAAGGGGTGATGCGTAGGTGAGATATGAAGATTCATCATAGTAGATATTTCAAACTCTTTTGTGCTTGCCCCGTTTGAAAACTTTGCCGGGACAAGAATATTGCTTTTCGATTTTGATGTTTGTCGCGGATTTTTGATAAAAATTTTGCCCTATTTCTTTTGTGTGAGCTTGTTTTCGCAACTTCACCGAGTTTTTTTTCGCTTTATTTTACAAATGGAGATGCCATATCAAATATTTTCGACCGGAAAGGCAGCAGAAAGGCGTTTATACTGATTTGACCTTTTTAATTGTTACCGTGAAGTGATATTGGTGAACTGGAGGAGAAGAGGGAAAGGGTAACAAGGCATGAACTCAGGCATGACAGGCATACGGTTTCGCTACTAACAGACCATTTAGTGTTTTCGCCGAAGTATCGT
>JAOZPO010000058.1 GCA_029932715.1 Halobacteria archaeon
TTTATATACTCTATGTTTCGTATTGAGTATGCCTTCCGCAATTTTTAATGGAAAACAGGACTAAGCTATTTATGTGAGGAAACTACTTTGGATTTTAGAGAGTGGGATACGGGAAAATGAAACATACACCTGGAATAATGGTAGTTATCTTCTCTTTGATAGGTCTTGGCATCTTATATGGCGTATCAATATTTACAGAATCAGCTTACGTGCCTCTGGACAAGATTGCACAGTATGAAACAGCATTCATACGTACAAAAGGTGTTGTCAGCGACTTAAGCGTCACGGAATCAGGACACATGCGCGTGAATATCCGAACAGACCAAACCGAACTGTTAGTATTTGTTAATTCGGCTGCGGTAGGTAAGAAAGATTTAGACCTGTGCTATGGCGATGAAATAGAGGTCGAAGGCAGAGTGGACATGTACCAGGGCGAGTATGAAATTATAGCTCCGATAGAGGGTATAAAAAAGCTGACCAGTAGCAGTAGTAACATCTCGTTCGTATCACAGATAGCGACGCGACCAGAGGAGTATGAAAGAACGCGGATAAGCGTTGTGGGCTATACAGATGACATTTTCAAGCGCGTGTTTTATCTCATTAGTGATGAGAACGGCAGATACCGGATGAGAGTGGTGGTGGGCGATGTTCCCATATCCGCGCTGCAAAAGGATACTAAAATAATAGCAGAGGGCATATTGGAATATAACCCGGAGGATATGGGGTATGAGTTGAACCTGCTTTCATGGAGAGATTGTAAAGGGGAGAAAGCGATGTGAATTGTATGCAATTCAACACATAAATTCTTCGGCTTTGTGGGTGGCTTGTGGAATGCCGATTAATGCTCAAAAAAATCTATATTCATGTTCCATTACCAATTGATTATCCCGATTTAAAATGGGGAGCGGATTTGTGAAGTGCTTTATGCGCTCGCAAAGAATGAACGAATGGGAAGCGAAAAGTATATTATAACAAAGGGGACTAAATAAACATTAAACGATGAGCATAAGTAAAGATTTTGATGGGATAGTGAATATAATAGCAGAATGATAAGAAAAGCGGTAATACCCGCAGCTGGATTAGGAACGAGATTTTTACCAGCAACGAAATCAATGCCGAAAGAAATGCTTCCCATTATAGATAGGCCTATCATTCAGTTCGTTATTGAAGAAGCAATCATCTCAGGAATTGAGGATATTATAATTATCACGGGAAGGGGAAAAAGGGCGATAGAGGATTATTTTGATGATTCGCCGGAGCTTGAAAACCATTTGTTTCAAAGCGAAAAATATGAATTATTGAGAGAAGTAAAAGATGTCTCTTCCTTAGTTGATCTCCATTACATAAGGCAGAAAGAGCCGAAAGGGCTTGGAGATGCCGTTTTAAAAGCAGAGAAGCATGTAGGCGATGAACCTTTTGCTGTTTTATTAGGTGATGACATAATAAAATCTGAAGTTCCTTGCATTAAGCAACTGATGAATTTATTCGATAAATATAATAAATCGATAATTGCAGTTGAAGAAGTAGCAAAAGAGAAGATAAGCGACTACGGGATAATAAAGGAGAAAGAGATAGAAGACTCAATCTACCTCATAGAAGACATAATTGAAAAGCCTTCTTTAGACGAGGCTCCGTCAAATGTAGGAACTATTGGGAGATATGTGCTCACACCAGAGATATTCGATTGCATTAAGGAAACGCCTCAGGGAAAAGGAAATGAGATACAGCTTACAGACGCTATTAAAATGCTGATGGAGAAAGAAGATATTTATGCTTATGCATTCAAAGGGGAAAGATACGATGCTGGTGATAAGTTTGGATATGTTAAAGCGATTGTAGATTTCGCTTTGTGGAGGGATGATTTAAAAGATGATGTTAGAAGATATTTGGAGGAGAGTGTTAGTAAAGGACAATGAAGAGCAAATTTCTGATATAGATGTTTGCGTACTCACAAAAAGGGATATTCCGCTGTATATCCTCAATGTCATAGCAGGGGTATCCACCCTCCTTTAATTCCCCTTTACCTTCTAATTCCTTTGCAATTAGTCCAAAATACGCTACTCTCTCTCTCTTTTCTTAAAAGGGTTTAAAAGAAAAAGTGTTGTGTGAATTACGTGCTTTATCACATCCGCTTGCTAATACGCTATTTCTTCCTGAACTCGGTGTAACCACATTTACCGCATGAATATCTGTCTTTATGCTCTGCTAAAAACACGCCTGCGCCACATCGCGGGCACACCTTCCGCTTCCTTTGTAATTTCGCCTTCCCTTTCTCCTCTACTACTTCATAAAGCTTATGTATCGCTGCCATTATCTTCTATTTCCCTTTACTACCACTACCACCGAAATTACGCTCTAATATATGCCCCTGCTCTACCTCTTTTAACCTATCTTCACTTTCATATACCTTTGCGTAACCTATCGTTTCCCTCTTGCCAAATTCCGGTCGCATCCAATCTATCACGAGCACATTAGAGCCACACTGCAGCTTCTTTATTAACGCATTACGTGCTTCCTCTCTGCTTGGGGTCGCTCCTTTCTCTTCTCCCTCTCCTTTATGCTCCAACCGGAACAATACTTCTCTTCGCTTCAATAATTTGTTATCCTTCTCTTTAGATATCTCTATCTCCATTCTTCTTTACCTCACTTTTAATGCGTACCGTCCTTCTTTATTTAGCTCTAATCTCTTCGCTATCTCCGAGCCTTCGACATCCACGATCACAACGTAACCGCTCCAGTCTTTACTGAGTGAATTAGAGCCACATTTGCAGACCGATTTGTCTTCCTCTACTATCCTGTGACAATCCCTGCATGCCTTTTCCATTATTCCACCTTCATCTCTTTTTCACGCTCTTCTTCTATCCATTCTAACTTCCCCAGTCCTGGCTGTCGCATCGTCAAACCTATCTTACTATCCCCCGGGTCCATCTCGTTCAACGAGATCGCAACTATTCTCGCTCGTACTCTGTCCCCTTCTCCTAATGTTCTATTCGTGTCCTTAGTAACGAGTTTTGCACCTTTTTCATCATACGATATATATTCATCTGTAATCTGACTGATATGCAGTAAACCATCTAAAGGTCCTATCTCAACAAAAGCGCCAAATTCTACTATCTCTACCACTTCCCCCTCCACTATCTCCTGCATCTTGGGTCTAAAAACGAGCACATCAAAGGTCGTTTCGTAATAAACGCCACCGTCTCCTATTATTATCCGCCCTTGTTTCATATCTACTACGTCCAGTATCGCAATGAACATCCCTATCTTCTTGTCCATTAGCCCCTCCAGCCTATCCCGTAGTATCTCCTTCACGGTAAGCGGCAGATTGTCTCCCAATCTCTCCGGCGGGACCCGTACTACATCAATTGCTCTTATCTTTACGTACATCTAATCGCTTCTCCACCTCGTCTACATGCAACCTCGTAGATATCATCGCATCTGGGTTCAACGAAATCGAGTCTATCCCGCATTTTACCAGGAACTCAGCAAATTCCGGGAAGTCACTCGGTGCCTGACCACATATCCCTATCTTCCTCCTCGGTTCGTGCTTATGCGCTACATCTATCACATATTTCACCAGCCTCTTCACTGCCTCATTCCTCTCGTCAAATATATGCGCTACCAGATCAGAATCACGGTCCAAACCCAATGTTAGTTGCGTTAGGTCGTTCGAGCCTATGCTGAACCCGTCAAACACATCTGCAAACTCGTCTGCCAAAATTACGTTTGAGGGTATCTCACACATTACATACACTTCCAATCCGTTTTCACCCTGTTTCAATCCAAACGCATTCATCGTTTCTATTACCTTCCTGCCCTCTTCCGGCGTTCTACAAAACGGAACCATAACTTTTAGGTTCGTCAACCCCATCTCGTCCCTGACCTTCTTTATCGCTTTGCATTCCAACTCAAATGCCGGTTTGAATCCCTCATCATAATATCGTGATGCTCCCCTCCAGCCTATCATCGGATTACTCTCTTCTGGTTCGTAGAGATACCCCCCGATTAAATTCGCATATTCGTTCGTCTTGAAGTCAGATAATCTCACAATTACGTCATTAGGATAAAATCCCGCTGCTATTCGCCCTACACCTATCGCCAGATTGTCAATGAAGAATTGCACTTTGTCCGTATACGTTGCACTTCTCGCGTCTATCTCTTTTACTACACGCGCTATCTTCCTATCTGTTCCCGCTTTCTTCTTTAAATTCTCGTATTCTAACAGTGCCAGTGGATGGATGCCTATATAGGAATTGATTATAAATTCCTCTCTTGCTAAACCCACGCCATCATTCGGGATTTGGCCCCTGGAAAATGCGTTCTCTGGTACACCGACATTCATCATTATCCTGGTATGTGGTCTGGGCAGTTTGTCCAATAGCACTTTATCTAATCGGTACTTCAATTTGCCTTCATATACCCGCCCTATTCCCTCTGAACAGTCTACTGTAACATCCTTCTCATTTCTTAACGCTCGTGTCCCATTTACGGTTCCAATTACGCATGGTATTCCAAGTTCTCTCGATATTATCGCGGCATGACATGTCCTTCCACCTCTGTCCGTAATAATCGCACCTGCTATTTTCATTATCGGCTCCCAATCCGGGTCCGTCATCTTGGTCACTAATATCTGCCCGGGCTCAAATTTGTGGATGTCTTTTGCGTCTTCTATCAGATTTACTTCGCCATACCCTATTTTAGTACCAACTGCCTCGCCTTCTACTAAGAGAAAGCCCTCTTCTTTAAGCAAATCGCGGTCCTCCTCAAGCACGTATGTCTCGTGCACCGCAAGGGTCCTCTGAGAATGCACCGTTTCCGGCCTTGCCTGAAGAATGAAAAGTTCGTTGCTTATGCCATCCTTCGCCCATTCAATGTCCATGGGCATACCATAATGATCTTCTATGATACACGTCCATCTTGCTAATGTGAATACTTCCTCATCAGTCAATACGAATTTTTTCTGCTCGTCGGCACTGACTTTTCTTTGCTTCATACCCGTCCCTTTTTCTTTATAAACCAGTTTCTTCCTCTTTGTGCCTGCTTTCTTACCCACAATTGGCTTAAAGCCTTCTTTTAATGTTGGTTTGAAGACAAAGAACTGGTCGGGGTTTACGGCTCCTTGCACTACATTTTCCCCTAACCCGTATGCACCCGTGATGTAAATGGCATCTCTGAAACCTGATTCGGGGTCTATAGAAAAGATAACCCCAGCAGAGGCTAAATCAGAACGCACCATCTTCTGCACGCCAATAGAAAGATAGACACTGAGATGGTCAAATCCCTTGTCCACACGGTAGGAAATCGCCCTGTTTGTAAATAGAGAAGCAAAACATTTAGCCACCTTATCCATCAGTTCCTCCTCACCTCTTACGTTTAAAAACGTCTCTTGTTGCCCTGCGAAACTCGCTGTCGGTAGGTCTTCCGC
Source organism: Halobacteria archaeon (assembly GCA_029932715.1). Taxonomy (GTDB): domain Archaea; phylum Halobacteriota; class Syntropharchaeia; order Alkanophagales; family Methanospirareceae; genus QENJ01. Next base: position 5,426 of record JAOZPO010000058.1, read on the forward strand.
AGTTGCACTGCTCCTCACTGCTACATCCACATTCTCGCCATACCGCTTCTCCATCTCTATATAAGCGGCTTTTATCTCCTCCTCTAAATCGCTCGGGCACCGTGCGTTTCTTATTAGCCGCCTTATTTTACTGCCCCGTTCAGTCAGATTCGCCATGTCATGTGTATCCAAATCAGCCAGTAGTTCCTTTATCTTCCCGCCTATTCCTGATTCCTGTAACAGATACTTATATGCTTCAGCGGTGATGGCAAAGCCCGAAGGGACATTCACACCCTCTTTTTCCAGATTCCTTATCATCTCGCCAAGAGAAGCATTTTTACCCCCTACCAGCGCTACGTCCTCTTTATCTACTTCATCAAACCATTTCACATATTTCATAATCCGCTCTCCCGATTATATTCTATAAGTAAGTCCAGATGAAATTTACATGTTTTTAATTATATATAAAGATAACGAGAACATTAATATCGCGTAGCTATATCATGCACATCTATTGATCATCCCTGAATGAACAATCCAGCAATGCAGAATGCTATCGTCAACGCATACATCGAGAGCACCGCTTGCTTCTCTGTCATCTGGTAATAGTATGGCAGTACCCACTTTAATGTCAACCGATTCGGTACTTCTAACGTACCATCTGCCCGTGTTCTTCCAAACTTCACTATCCGCCATTGCCAATCATCCGGATTAACTCGGTGCATCAGCCGCCAGTAGGCATACATCAGGAAATTGACCGTGTGTGGTATTAGCATGACGAACCCGGAAACTAAAAAGCCTGATACCACTATTGCCGCACCAATCGCAGCACCTATGGATAACGCGCCGATGTTACCCCAGAATATCCTGGCGGGATAGAAGTTGTACCAGAGGAAGCCCAAAGTGGCACCGAGGAGACAAGCCAGCAAAAAAACACCTGTATTACAGCTCGCTATTATAAGTTTTAATAGCATAAATGCAATTACAATCGCCGATAGCCCAGCCGCCAGTCCATTAAAGCCCGAATGCATGTTCACTAAGTTCGCTACTACAAGCACGTAAACCGGTATAATCAGGAGGAGATAGAACACGCCGAAGTCTATGTACCCTATAAACGGTACCAGGACCGTAGTTGAGGTTATCTCGAATATCAACCGATATGAGAAGAAGAATAGCACGAATATCTTCACAGGTCTGCCGACATCTACAAAATCATCTACAAGCCCAAACGCAGCAAATAATCCCGCTACTGTTACTATAGCCCAATCTGAGTCGGTTAGATGTACAACTACTGGAACCGGCAGATGTTCTAACAGCGTTGCTATACTGAACACTAAGAAGACAACACCTATGATCACTAATCCACCTCTTGTGGGAATGTCCCGCAAATCACGCTTGTATCTGTCTTTTACTACTACGTCCTTATCCTTCAATTTCTTTATTGCACACGGTACCGTTGCCATAGTAGCAATGAAGGACGCCACAATCATGACTGCGATCAATAGTGTCTGCATAATCGTACCATATATACGTTTATTTTTACCTTTTTTTTCCTTTTTACCTTAATTTAGCTTAGCAGTACTGGCAACTGTGATACTAAAAGCGTAAGTACTCCTAAGGATACGCAAAAATACGCAAAATTCACTCTCTTCGCGAATCGCAGTAGGAGGTCAATCGTTAAATAGCCTATTATAAGTGCCGACAATACCATAAAAGCACAGCCAGCCGTTTTAAAACCGCTCCTGACATCGAACAGTACAATAGCGCCAAGTACCGCAGGAACGCTCATGATGAACGAGAGTTTCAATGCGAGTTCCTGTTCGATGCCGCACATCAATAGGGCGGTAATTGTCGTTCCCGACCGGGAGATTCCGGGTAAAATAGAAAAGCCCTGTGCAAGCCCTGCTAAGACCATGTCCTTTGTCGTTACCTCTTTGAGAGTCCTGTAACTGCTGCTCATGCGCTTTTGAACGCCGAGTATGAGACCCGTTAGTATCAACATCACAGCGATTAAAATATTTGCTATTTCCCCGGTTGCAAACAAGTTTTTGATGAAAATCAGGAGTGGTAGTGCGGTAATTGCGGTTGATAGCGTTGCGGTGAGGATCATCTTTAACAGCTTCGAGTCGCGACTTAGCATAGATACGAAATCGTTTCTAAACTTGATAATAACCGCGAGCATTGTTCCTATATGGAGTAGTATAGCAACGCTCATGGCATCCGCTAAGTCTATCTGCATAAAATTTAGCATAACAAGCATTGTCTGCCCTTGACTGCTAACCGGCAGCCATTCCATAACTCCCTGAAGCACACCAAGAAAGATAGATTGTAGTATATCCATGCATTTGCTTATCCTTGTCTATCGCGGTATAAATAATCTTCACCTTTTGAACGCTCGAACTGCCCCAGGAAGTCCGCTAAATTTTACTGATTTACACCCAATTATTTCCACTTAAAAAAAAGTTGCACTTGTGGAACTTATATATACCAGAACAATTTCAAAAAAAAAAAAAAAAATGAGTGGACAATAGTATTGAACCACCACAGCCCTAACTATAGCCCTACTCCAAAGATGCAGTATACTATATTAGAAGCGTAAGGAAATATTATTCTTCCGACACTACTTCTCCAAATGCAACTCTACGCGAAACTTTCGTTATTTTTACTTTCACTTCATCTCCCTTTTTCGTGTTGGGTACAAAGACCACAAAGCCCTCTATTCGCGCTAATCCATCTCCTTCTCTACCTACATCCTCTACCTTTACGTCATGGACGTCTCCAACATTCAGTGGGGAACTTACTCCCCCTCTTTCTCTATATTGCATGCCTTAAAAAAACCTCCTTTCTTTGGTGATGCACTATG
>JAOZPO010000059.1:0-6079 GCA_029932715.1 Halobacteria archaeon
ATGGATGGCACCTTCACCCATATCTTCGCCTCTTTTGCTCCAAATTCCCAATCCTCAATCCAACAATTCAATTCTTTACCGTTTGAATCTTCAAATATCAAATCAGAGCCATCTCTTTTCGCATTTGCCGGGAAATTTGCTGGATTTCATTCCACGAGCACCTGATAATCCATAAGCGTTTTTCCCGAATTCTCCTTCACGGGTATCTCCTTGTAGTAACTCCAATCCCCACCGCCTGAGTTGGATAAGGCGGAATCCGTTCCAACCGTTGCGCTCAAAAGAAACACCAACACGAGCCCAAATGCAATTATTTTATCCCTCATTTTTACTCGCCTTATTACTATTTTATCCATCTATTCTATAAAAGTCACTATACCCTGTACTTAATACGGAGCCTGCCTGATATTTCTTAGCATAAAGGTACATAAAAGCTTTTCGTTTTTTTTTTTTTATCTCAACAGTTTTCCTCATCACCATACCACTGCATGACTTCTGTTTGCGAATCGTTGTGTTTTGCTATACGAAGCCGGGTGCTGAGGAAAACAGCGACCAGCGTTCTATAACTCATGGATTTCTTCAGTCGCTGTACGGCGAGGTACACGGCAGCTTCCCGAGGCAGTATCCCTTTGGTTGCCGCATCCTCCAGCACTTGCCGGGTATTGCGACGCTGCTTCTCCTCGATAGCCTGAAATGCCAACGACTGGCAGGTTCCTTGATACGCCATAGCCGCGCAGATTACGCCACCCGCATTGGCAATGAAATCGGGAACGCATATCTTAGCTGTTAGCCTCGGTTCCGTTGATACTTTAATTCAACATCCTGCATCTATGACCCACGCGAATATACTCAGAGAGGTCAGGTTGAAGACGGGAATAACCGATGATTTGGTGAGACTCTCTGTTGGTATAGAAGAGCCAGAAGACATAATAGCAGATCTGGATCAAGCCTTAGTGACTGCTTCCAGCTGAGGCGGGAGGCGTCAAACCAGCCTTCGGATAAGCGTGCACGCTAATGAAATATAAAGAGCTGATGAAATGGGGAAAGAACTAGCCACATTCGATTACGAAAAGGAAAGAGAGAAGTTCAAATGGGATATTCCTGAAGACTACAATTTTGTTGATGTTATAAGAAGATGTGCAGACGATATAACAAAGTTGATGGCGATTACTGAGCATCCAGATGGGAAGGTTGAGAGAGCAGGATACTGGGAGGTATGAAACTGTGCCATGAGATCTGGAAACGTCTTGAGAGATTCAGGCATCCACAAAGGTGATCAGGTTTTGGTAATACTTCCGAGGGGAACGGATGTTTATGCAGTAAGCATCGGCATCTGGGCAATAGGCGGCGTTGTTGTTCCTGGTACAATAATGCTCAGAAGAGCAGATATAGAATACAGAATTGGCCCATTTGAGGTTGAAAATGCAGTTGATTCGCATGAGTCCGTGCTTGAATGTGCGATGATTCCAAGCCCTGGCCCAATAAGAGGAGAGATTGTTAAGGTTTTTGTTGTCTTAAAAGGCTGTCCCACAAAAATCACAGTCATAACGGCAAAAAATACACCCACCACCAACAAGCAACCAAAGACCCAAAGTACGGTGAACTACTTGAGAATTTTAACTAATAAGCCTAAATAGCAGCCTCCTTAGCTGTCTGACCAGGCACCAAACCGACAATTTCACTTAATAAAATCCCATTTCTACATAATTTCGCACACATCACCTTCATATTATGCTTGATATTTCCAAATGGCATTCAACAGCCGCCTTTCGCTTGTAGATAAGTGTGCCATGTTAAGGATTCCCGCCACTTTAGGTGTCGGGTTTTTTTTGAGCTTAGCTATCTTTCGTGACGACCATACGGCATCAATAGACGCCATTATCACCAGCCTTAGCAACATCCGGGCGAGTACGCAGTATTTCCGGCAGTAGACCTGTATTTCTTCTCAACGTCGCTAACATCTATACCATTCACAATGGCAATAACCAGGTAGCAAATATGGTCTACCGGTATGATATGCGGATGAGATGCTATCTGTGGCTATTGGGTAATTGTGGGACAGCCTCTTAGGTCTTTGGCACACAATTTGTGTATATCCTGTACTATATTCACCTACGTTTAGAAGCAGTCTACCTTTTAGAACCCGTTGCCCAAAAATCATCGTTTTGGAAAGTTTTATAACTTCGTTGTATTCAATACTTCTTAGAAGCGAATAAGCAGAGGTTGACCGTGAAGAACAAATATCAAAAAGGACTAAGCGCAAATATACTTCTGTTAGGCATTGTCAGTTTCCTGAACGACTTAAGCAGTGAGATGATTCTACCAATTTTACCGCTATTTATTACCGCTTTAGGCGGTACAACACTGATAGTGGGCATAATTGGTGGATTACAAGAGAGCATATCAAGTATCCTGAAGGTTCTTTCTGGGTTCTTGTCTGACCGAACAGGAAAGCGTAAGATATTCGTCGCTTCTGGTTATTTAACTTCTGCCGTGTTCAAGTTGCTTCTTGCCTTATCGAGATTGTGGCAGCATATACTAATCTTTATCTGTTTTGAACGAGTGGGAAAAGGATTGAGAACGGCACCCCGGGACGCGATTATCGCGGATTCCATGCCCGAAGCGCGTGGTAAAGGATTTGGAATTCACCGTGCTCTTGATACCGCAGGTGCGATTGCCGGCTCGATAGTTGTTTTGCTTTTACTTATATTCCTGTGGTCCGAGCTCGAGCAAAACACGGACCAAATCGCATTTTATAAATCAACCATCTTCATCGCCGCGATAATCGCCTTTCTATCACTAATACCTCTTTATCTCGTAAAAGAGGGCAAAAGTGAACCGCAGGCGATAAGCTTACAGATTAGCCTGAAAAAACTACCCGAAGCACTTAAAGTGTTCATTGGCGTGGCTACCGTATTCGCATTAGCCAATTTTACTTATATGTTCTTTATATTAAAGACGATGGATGCTTTTACGCCTTTAATGCCTGTGAAGCAGTCAATCGCCATTGTTATCACTCTATACATCATTTTTAATATATTCTATGCAGTATTTGCCATCCCTTTTGGCACCTTATCAGACAGGATAGGCAGGCGTAAAGTGCTTATTGCTGGATATTTACTGTTTTCGTTTACCTGCCTGGGATTCGCTTTTGCCGATTCAGTCGCAGTATTTCTGGTTTTATTCATGCTCTACGGCCTGGTTTATGCTATTATAGACGGAAACCAGCGTGCTTTTGTTTCCGATCTCTCCACCGCGGATTTGAGGGCTACTGCACTGGGTACTTATCATACATTGGTAGGTATAGTTGCATTACCAGCAAGTGTAATAGCGGGTCTTTTAGGTACTATAACGCCCTCCTGGACTTTCCTCTTCGGTAGTTCAGTCAGTTTCATATCGGTTATTCTATTTATTGCGCTGCGAAGTCATTTTGAGAAAAAAACGCAAACTTTTTAAACTCCGTATGATTGGTTTAATGACAGAAACATATCGTGAATTTGTAGAGAGGATGAGAAGGAAATGAAAAGAGAAGAAGACACAGTTGTCGTTTTGATAGGGCACGGGAGCAGATTGCCATATAACAAGGACGTATTGGAAGAGTTGCGAGAGCGGATGGAGCTGCGGGGGATATTCAAAGGGGTAAGAGTTGCATTTATGCAATTGAACTCGCCGGGTATAGAACAGACGTTAAGAGACATTGCAAAGGAAGGGATAAAGAACATAGTGGCATTACCAGTCTTTTTAGCGGACGGTGCACATACGACTGAGGACATTCCGGAGAAGCTGAAAATAGCGTTCGCAGGGGAATGGGCAGAGATAGGGAAAGATGTGCAAGTGACTTATGGTAAGCCAATTGGTGTGGATGAAAGGATTGTGGATATTTTGCTGGACAGGATAAAAGAGGCATAGATAGTGCAGTAAGTAGGAAAGATGCGGAGGGAGGGATTCGAACCCTCGTATCCCTACGGAACAGGATCTTAAGTCCTGCGCCTTTGTCCAGCTCGGCTACCTCCGCATTCTTCTTTTACCCAGCCCGAGCAGTAAATAAGGGTAGAATTTAGATACTATATCAATATACCTGTAATAAATTGGGATACTTGATGTTGAAAAATCACAAGTCATGAATGTTTAATCATTGTTTGTATATAATGTATGACTGCTTTCTATTTAAGACACGGATTAACAGTGATTTACACAACACTTTTTCTTTTTCAAAAAAAGAAAACCTGTGCTAAAAGAAAAACAAATTTCTTTGGTAAAGCTTTCTTTTTGAAAGAAAGGTTTGTGTTAATCTGAATTAATCTGTGTCTGTCTATAATTTATTTTTTTTCCTGTACCCTTTATACACCTCCCGCTGCACGATGAACCGCATTATCTCGTTCGTGCCCGCGGGAATCATCGAGAGTCGCGCCATCCGGAACGCCCATTCCGCTGGATATTCGTCGGTGACCCCGCGGCCACCCAGTATCTGCACCGTGTTAGTCGCAACCTCGTAGAACGCTTCAGAAGCAAGCAGTTTCGCCATCGCCGACTCCTTCTCTGCGTTAAACCCCGCATCAATCAACCGTGTCGTATGATAAACCATCAACTTCGCTGCTTCTAACTTCGTTACCATATCCGCAACTTTAAAACTTATTGCCTCGAACCTGCTTATTGCCATGCCAAACTGCTCCCGCTCCACCGAATATTTTACCGCAAGTTCAAGCACCGGTCGCGCCTCACCCACCAGCATCGCGGCATATAACGTCCGTTCAATAGCAAGCTCATCAAACATTATCTTTGCGCCTTCGTTCTCTACGCCGAGCAGGTTCCCCTTCGGCACATTCAGTTCATTAAACCTGAGATGCGAATTTACAGTGCCGGGAAAACCGCCCAGTAGCTTATAATCTTCTACCACTTCAAATCCACGTTTTGGCTCCACGATAAATACGCTCATACCCACCGCAGGGTCCACCTCTGGCTTCGTTATCGCCCACACTAAGAGCACATCCGCCTGGCTCCCGTTCGTTATGTTCCTTTTCTCTCCACTTATCACGTATTCCTCTTCTTTTGGTGTTGCTTTCGTCTCGATGCGCATCACGTCACTACCCGCTTCTGGCTCTGTTATGGCAATCGCACCTATTTTTGAACCGCTCTTCAGCGCCGGCAGGTATTTCTGCTGCTGCGCTTCGGTTCCGTACCTGGCAATCGTGGCATACGCATAAGAGGAAGTGGAATGTATCCACGCAAGCGGTACACATGCGGCACCAAGTTCCTCGGCTAATATCGCTTCACGGGTTAAGCTTCCGCTACCACCGTACCCCGCAGGCAATACCTGAGCTAACAAACCCTCCTCTCCAAGCTTACCATATAACTCATGGGGATAGAAATCCCGCTCGTTTATCTCCTGCTCTATCTTATGTGCATCCACACGCTCAAGCAATTCTTTTAGCGCTCCTCTGAATTTGCTCTCAGCCACGGAGAAAAGAAAATCTTCTTTGTTTCTCATTTCGCTTCTTCATTACGCGAATTTAGCCACGAGTTCTCCCTTTTTTACCCCTATGGTACTCGCTACCGGTACACATTTCGCCCTGAGAACGTATATCAACCTGCCTCTCAATCCAAACTCAGCTTCAAACTCTGAAATCGCCTCGTAGTTGCCCATCCCCTTCGCTATCACCAAATATCTGTCATCGCAGAGCACATCCAAAAAACCATCCTCCGCCTCTTCTAATGACACACCGATGCACTCACCGCTCGGAACTACATTTATCTTTCCCCACAGCCCGGGATTAGAAATGAGCACAGAAGAAGCCGCTTCTTTCAGATCCTCTACCGTGGCATCGTTCAAAACGGGACCGCTCTTTGGCGAGACCACCACCTCTTTACCCTGTTCTACCAGCTCTTTTATTACAAAGGCATCAAAAAAAACCTCTCCGGCGTTGTCCGTCAAATATAGAATCTTATCTCCTGCTTTTATCGCCTGTGTTATCAAATCCGCATCCCAATTAAGTTTCTCATTTAACGTATGCTCAAACTTCTCTTTAAAAACGTCGTTGTCGAATGAATAGCCCTTCACACCATATTCCATAGAATTTGCCGA
>JAOZPO010000059.1:6089-8205 GCA_029932715.1 Halobacteria archaeon
CCGCCGCCGCTATTCGCATCAACGCCTCTATCTTATCACAAGCTGCAGCGTAGAAATCATACGCATCGGGAAGTAATGCTCCTGCCACTTCGTTGCTACGCTTTTTTAGCTCCTCATGGGGGTCTCTTGTTCCACTCTGTCTCTGTACTATCCTCTCCCTCGCGGTGCTAAAAAACGCAGGTGACCGCCCTTCCTCATCGAAGTGTTCCAGAAGAAAAGCGATAAAATCTCTCAGTGCAATTATCTTGTCATTGTCCTCTCTAATAGCTATATCACACTCGTATTTCGTCCTTTCTATCAGACAAGCGATACAATCGGATTTTGGTCTCATGTGTGAATGTTATAAGGGAAAAGGTTTAAAAGGGAATAAGATGAATTATAATAGAATATGATAGAAGCAAAAGAATATAAATGACATCGTTTATTAGTAGGTTGTAAGTTATAAGTAAAAATAGGAGAAGAAGAGAAAATGGTAGAAAAAGAACACATGAATCTGGCAATGATAGGGCATATAGACCACGGCAAGTCAACGCTGCTGGGACGATTACTGATGGATACAGGAACGATAGACCCACACACGATAGAGGAATACAAGAAAAAAGCAGATGCGTTGGGAAAAGCGACATTCGAGTTTGCATGGGTAATGGACTCGTTAAAGGATGAGAGAGAGAGGGGCATTACCATAGACGTCGCACATCAAAGGTTTGATACTGATAAGTTTTATTATACGATTGTTGATTGCCCAGGGCATAGAGACTTCGTGAAGAACATGATCACCGGGACGTCACAAGCGGATGCCGCGGTGCTGGTAGTAGATGCGAAGGATGGTATAAAAGAGCAGACGAAGGAGCATGTATTCTTATCGAGAACCTTGGGAGTGGGTCAGCTAATCGTTGCAATAAACAAGATGGACCGTGTGAATTACGATGAGAAGAGGTTTGGCGAGCTGAAGAAAGACCTTCTTGCACTTTTGGGTACTGTTGGTTACAAGGAAGAGCATCTGACATTCGTACCTGTTTCCGCGTATGAGGGCGAGAACATAATAAAAGCAAGCGAAAAGATGAAATGGTTTGATGGGCCTACCTTCTTAGCTGCGCTGGACATGATGGAGATGCCTGATAAGCCTGTTGATCTACCACTTCGGGTACCGGTGCAGGATGTGTATACAATAACAGGTGCGGGCACCGTCCCCGTAGGTAGGGTGGAGACAGGGCGAATGAGAAAAGACGATAAGGTCTTGTTTAATCCTGCGGGCATAACAGGAGAGGTAAAATCAATAGAGATGCACCACGAGGAGATTCCGGAAGCGTTGCCCGGGGATAATATCGGCTGGAATGTTCGTGGGATAAGCAGGACTGATATAAGGCGGGGAGATGTTTGCGGACATGTGGACACACCGCCAACGGTTGCTGATGAATTCACAGCACAGATAGTGGTTCTTCAGCATCCCAGTGCGATTACTGTGGGCTATACGCCGGTTTTCCACTGCCATACCGCTCAGGTCGCATCGACGATAGTAGAAATAACGAAGAAGCTGGACCCGAAGTCAGGAGCAACGTTGGAGGAGAACCCGGACTTCATAAAGCCGGGCGATGCAGCAATAATAAAAGTAAAGCCGACAAGGCCTCTGGTTATCGAGCGTGTAAAGGAGATACCACAGTTGGGTAGGTTCGCGATACGAGACATGGGGCAGACAGTTGCCGCGGGCATGGTAGTAGACATAACGCCAAAGCCTTAGTTAGATACAGAGTAATAATTCGGAAGGGAAGAAGGGAATGAACAATCAAAAGGCACGAATAAAATTATCGAGCGTGGATCATAAACAGTTGGACGGCATTTGTCAGCAGGTGAAAAGGATAGCAGAGACCACGGGTGTTAGACTCGCGGGTCCTATTCCTCTTCCTACTAAGAAGTTGGTGGTTCCATGTAGAAAAAGCCCTGACGGTGAAGGCTCGCCCACGTGGGACCATTGGGAAATGCGAGTACATAAGAGGCTGATAGACCTGGAAGCAGATGAGAGGGCGCTACGGCAGCTTATGCGCATACCCATACCAAAAGATGTTCACATAGAGATAGTGTTGAAAGGATAAGCGGGAAAAATAGAAAACTATAAATA
>JAOZPO010000060.1 GCA_029932715.1 Halobacteria archaeon
CTCGTACAAACAGTCCAGGTCGTACAATCCTACCCCTTCTATGTCCCCCACACGCTCTTCAACATCCTTTGGGTTCGCTATATCTATGATGAACAACTTATTTCCGGTTATTCTATGCCCCATCACCCGGGTCATTAGACCATAGTCCAGGACATAATGTGGTGCAGATGTTGTGCAAATGCAAACATCACAGCAGGACAGCCACTTCTCGTTCTCATCTAACTTAGCTGCCTTACCACCGACCTCGCTTGCTAATACTTTCGCTCTTTCGTATGTTCGATTTGCAATAAACATAGCTCGCAAGTTCTTTTCTGATATAGCCTTTGCTACCCGTGTACCCATCTCTCCCGCGCCAATTACCAGGATGCTCTTTCCTTTCAGTCCCTCTGTGATGCTTTCAGCAAGATCAACCGCGGCAGACCCGATAGAAACGGACCCTTCGTTTATTCTCGTTTCGCGCCTCGCTCGTTTCGCCACTTTTATCGCTCTATCGAATGACAGGTCAAGGAGGTCATCCAAAGTACCTGCTTTCTTACTATCCAGATAGGACTTCTTTATCTGACCCAGAATCTGATCTTCGCCTACTATCATCGCTTCCAGACCACAAGCGACACGCATAAGGTGCCACAAAGCATCCTCACCGCTAAATATCCCGCCTTTCTCTAATTTCTGTCTATCAACGACTTCTTCTAAAATCTCGCCTGCATTCTCCGCGCTGATATACGTTTCCACACGATTACATGTCTTTATTATCACATAACCCAGCACACGTGGGTCTTCAGAGAATAAAGCCGGCGTCAGCCGCGGTGCTACCGCCTCCAGCTCTTCTACACTGCATTTCTTATGCGAGAACCATAAAACGCCAAGTTTATTCATATCTATTACCTATAATCCGTACAATATGTTTTTCCGCTATTTCTACCGGTGCATCAAGAGCAGCCCAGCATTCCGGATCGCGTAAAACGAGGTTCAATATCTCATGCCTTCTCTTTTCCTCTTTCACCATCTCTTTTAAATCGCCCCTGAGCTTTGCCTGAATCAGCAGCATCTTCTCTTCTTTATCGCCTATAAACTGCTGCGAAAGCGTCTCTCGCATATACTTTGCCATTGCTGGCCCTTTGCCACCTGTGGAGATAGAAACAAGGAATCCACCTTTATTGATAACCGAAGCCATAAAAACATCCCCTTCATGCTTGTAATTAACAAGGGCATCGAATTTCGCTGCTTCATTTAAAATGCGAGTGTTTAGCGCTTCATCAGTTGTGCATATAAGCACTAAAAAAGCGTCTTTTAACATTTCGCTCAAGTCAGTGCTCCATAAATCACACCGAAAACAGGTGAGCTCCTTTTTTGCTCGCAATTCTTCTATTCGTGGTGTAAAATCATGGCTGTAAACTTCTATATCTGCTTTACCCTCCGCGCTACATGTATCCAGAATCTGGCGTATTTTCCTTTCTGCAACATCACCAGCGCCAAACACGACTATCTTCTTAGCTGTGATGTCCACATATAGGGGAAGCATAAGTATGGTCTCCTTCTCTTTGTTATTTATATATACTACTCTTGCTACTAACTTTAAAGTATTCTTTTTTGATAGAATTTTTGATGATAATCCCAATTTTTTCAGATCTCCTTATCGAAATGAACAAGCACTAATTTCTCCATGTGACTTCTACTTCATCGGGTCTGAAATTCGGCCTGACCTTAGATTGCTCTATGGGCGTTGTAGTCCCGGTTTTAAGCATTTGCATGCCGAGATAGGCAATCATAGTACCGTTATCACCAAGATATCTCGTTTCGGGCACGTAAAATCTCGCTCCCCGATCTTGACACATCGTTTGCAGCATCTGCTGTAACCGTCGGTTTGCAGCCACGCCTCCTGCTAACAGCATCTCGTCCTTGCTCTGGTGCGCCATCGCACGCTCTGTTATCTCTGTGAGCATGGCAAACGCAGTCTCCTGAAAAGAATAACATACATCCTCTGTTTTGTGTTTATGCACTGTTAAAGCGTCTTTAGCTGCAGTGCTCAGCCCGGAGAAGGATAAATCCATACCTTTTACTATATACGGCATATATACATATTTAGTGCCTTTGGATGCCAGTGCCTCTATCTTCGGACCTCCGGGATGGCTCAGGTCCAGATAGCGAGCAAATTTGTCCAGCGCGTTTCCTATGCCAATATCAAGTGTCTCACCTAAGATTCTATATACGCCGGAACGGTATGCCAGTACCTGCGTGTTTGCTCCACTTACGTACAGCACCACAGGGTCTTCAGCGCCGCATCGCCATCGTCCGATTTCTATATGTGCAATGCAATGATTGACGCCGATTAATGGTATTTTTAGCGAGATAGATAGCGCTCTCGCTGCCGTAGCTACTATTCTCAGGCAGGGGCCCATGCCAGGACCTTGCGAGAATGCTACTGCGTCTATATCGGTCATCGAATCGAGATCAGCGCCTCTTAGGACACGTGAAACCACTTCTTTTAGCTCGGATGCGTGATGCTGTGCCGCTTCTCTTGGATGGATACCGCCGTGCGGTGGCTTATATGTTGATTCTGCTTCGGAAATCACCGCTTCTTCGCTAATTACTGCCGCGCTGAGGTTCCATGCCGTTCCCTCTATACCTAAGATAACTGTCATAACTACAATAGCTCATATAACGTGCTTCTCCTTCTTGGTGCCCTGCCCGCATCCTTTATCAATCGCCCTAAGTCATCGGGACTCATATATTCACCAGCCTGCGAACCCGACAACCGCGAAATGTTCTCCTCCATTAACGTACCACCTAAGTCATTCACGCCGAAAAAAAGCATCTTCTGCACTTCTTCCAGTCCCAACTTCACCCAGGATGCCTGTATGTTAGTGCAATATGGATGAAGAATGACCCTTGCGAGTGCATGAACGATGGCGGAATCGCGGAAAGAGGCACTTCTGTCCACCATCTTTCCCAATTCGTTGTTCTTTCGCATGAATTTCAATGGTACAAATTCTGTAAATCCCCCTGTCTCCTGCTGGATTTCCCTTATCTTAAATATATGTCTTATTCTGTCTCCTAATGATTCTATATGCCCGTACATGATGGTAGCAGTAGAAGGAATACCAAGCCGGTGCGCGGTCATTATTATCTCCGACCATTTTGCCGTATTTATCTTCCTGGGACATATTACAGACCGTATAGAATCATCAAGTATCTCTGCTGCGGTTCCCGGGATAGACCCCAAACCTACTCTTTTTAATTCTTTCAACACTTCCTCTTCAGTCAGTTTTGAGTTCATTGCAACATGATATATCTCCATAGGCGAAAATGCATGTATATGCACGTCAAAATGTGACTTTATGCTTTCAACAATTCCGCAATAGTCTGACAGCTCAAGGTCCGGGTGCAGTCCGCTCTGAATACATATCTCCGTTGCATCGTTATTTACTGCCTCTTCTACCCGCTCTAATATCGCATCCATGCTCAGCATATAACCTTGCCCCTTCCCCGCTCTAAAAGCACAGAACTTGCAGTCACCCACGCAAATATTCGTAAAATTTATGTTCCTGTTCACGACGAAGGAGACAATATCCCCCTTCTCCTCCGCTCGCAGTTCGTCAGCAATGCACCACAAATAGGGCGGATTATTGGCTAAGAATAGCGCATCTTCAGGTTCTATCCCGCCCTGGCTTATCCGCTCGTATAACCCCTCAAAATCGCATTTCATCTCTAACCATTATGCACTACTTACCTTGTTATCCCTGTTATTATCTCCTTGTTAAAGTCAAACATAGTTGCTGTCTCTGCACCGCTTCTTATCCTTAACTTTTTGCTTGCATCTACATCACCAACAATAGCAGCCGTTACACCTGCCGACTCGAATATTCGTATGCATTCCTCGCCCTTATCTTCGGTCTCCACAGTGAGTACAAATCCCGTACCCGGATACGTCTTTAGCCAGTGCGCAAGAGAAATAGGCACCTTTTCCTCATCAGGTCGCGGTATATTATCCACGTCCACCGTTGCTCCAGCACCAGATGACTCGAGTAGCATTCCCAATGTGCCTAATACGCCTGGATTGCTTATGTCCTTTCCCGCAGTTGCCAACTTCTTCTCTCCGATCTGCAGCATTGAATCCAGTTGCTTTTTTATCTCTGCCTGAGTCCTTTTTGTCGTGTTGTCCCACGCTAAATTATAACTTGGATATATCCTGCCGTCAATATCTATCGCAGCCAATACCTTGTCGCCTGGTTTCGCACCGCTTGAATATATCACTGCATCCTTCTTTACTGTTCCTACTATGGCTACATCAAGTGCAGCATAAGAGGTATCAGGATGTAAATGCCCCCCTACCATTGGCACTCCAAACTTAGTCACACCGTCCTGCATGCCCTTGCCCAATTCTACGCAGATATTCTTATCCTGCGTTGATGTTAGATTCACCATTGCCAGAGGCGTGCCGCCCATTGCCGCTATGTCATCCACATTCACGAGGACCGCACAATAACCTGCCCACCAGGGATCAGCATTTAACAGTTTCCCCCATATACCATCCACGGCGAGTAAAATTATATTATCTCCGTCAATTCTGAGCACA
Organism: Halobacteria archaeon; assembly: GCA_029932715.1. GTDB lineage: Archaea > Halobacteriota > Syntropharchaeia > Alkanophagales > Methanospirareceae > QENJ01. The sequence continues at coordinate 4,577 of JAOZPO010000060.1, forward strand.
GCAGCGTCCTCACCAAATCCCGCTAGCGTATGATTTCCTACAAAATCCGAATTTCCAAGCCACTCTACGAGGTCAGATATAGCCCTCTTCCGCGTTACACCCTCAAAGTTCTTCAATTCATCAGCAAGCGATTTTAGATCCTGCATTTCGCACCCTCCAACTCTTCTATTATTTGTTCTATCTGCCGTATATCTTTTATTCTACAATCAGCAATCTCAAAAATCTCAGCCGGTCTATCTGCCTCTTCTTGTAGCGATAATACTGCTATATCCGCCTCAGAAAGCGCAAGATAATCATTCCTATCGTCCCCCACCATCACCACCTTATGCGTATGCTTCAACTTTACCACCAAATCCCTCTTGTCCTCTGGCTTTAACATTCCAAATATATTCCCAGACGGCACATCAGGTAAATATGCTACCATCTCCTCCCCTTCTATCCGATCCCCAGATGCTATATATAGCGCGATGCCCCTTTGACTCAAGTTTCTAAGCAGTCCGGGTGTTCCCGGGAAGAGATTTATGCCACCCGCAATGACATATTTTATCGCACCAGCAGTCATATCTACAATCAATCCTACACCTGTAACAGGAAGGATGTCGCACCTCTTTAAAAAGGACATCGTTTCATGTATATCCTCCAGTTTAACTATTTTATCCCCTAATATTGTCTCCACCACTTCACTGTCACTAATTCCTTCTCTTTTATATACCACTTTACTTTCTATTTTTTTCTCCTTCATCAAATCAGATAGCAATTTTGAAGCTATTTCATTTTCCATTGTATCAGCGTATAGCGTCTTTAATATCACTAACGCTCCCTTTTCAAGCCGGTCTGTGCATCTCAATCCTGATACTCTGCTGCGTTTCGTAATTGCTCTGTCTATATCCTTTATAATCCTAAAAGGCGCGTACAAAACACCGGCACCGTCAAAAACAGCTGCTAATTCACTCATATATCCCCTGCCCCTCACCGCTTTTATTACGCATAAAAATACCTCTAATGCAGCCCCTTATATATAGTGATAGGTAATAGCACATCATTAATGATATTGATTGCGATAGAAAAAGGTATAACAATTTAGATACTTTTACGTTAGTGTACCTCATACATCAACAGCCATAGGAGAAGAGAATGAAGGCGATGTTAAAATGATGCAGGACATGGTGACAGAGCGCTGGGAGGACTTTCTGAAGAGATATTGCTGGAGCGAGCTTATAGAGCTTTCTAATTCTTATCCGGAACGCCGTAGTTTGTGTGTCAAATTCGCTGATATGGACATATACGATCCGAATCTTGCCGATATGGTTTTGGAAACGCCTGATGTCGCAATAGCTTCGGCAACAGATGCTTTAAGAGAGATAGATATTCCTACTGGCGTTACGCTTAATGAAGCGAATCTACGAATAATAAATCTCCCGCGGAAGGTAAAGATAAGGGATATCAGGAGCAGCGATATAGGAAAGCTGGTGGCGATAGAGGGATTAGTGACAAAGGCGACAGAGGTGAGACCGCGGGTGGTAGAAGCGGTATTTGAATGCCCTTTTTGCCATCATATCTTCTCGGTGCTGCAGACAGGGAGGCAATTTAAAGAGCCGAGAGAGTGTGACCAGGAGAGCGGTGGATGCGGCAGGAAAGTACAGCGGTTCAAGTTACTGATAGAGAAGTCCAAATTCGTAAATTCGCAGAAGATAAGGTTACAGGAGTCCCCGGAGGAACTGAGAGGAGGCGAATTACCACAAGCGGTAGATGCTTACCTCGAGGACGACATTTCTGGTGAGGTAACACCAGGAGACCGGGTTATTGTTACAGGCATTCTACGATCATATCAGAAGATGACACAATACGGTAAAACACCGTTCTTTGATATATACATGGATGGTAATTCGTTAGAGCTGAAGCAGGAGGAGTTTGAGGAGATTCTGATAACCGAGGGAGACGAGCGAGAAATAAATGAGCTGGCGAATCAGTCGGATGTGTATGAGAAACTCATAAGGAGTATTGCTCCTTCTATATACGGCTATGAAGAGATAAAGGAAGCAATGGTACTGCAATTGTTCTCTGGCACAGCAAAGGAGCTGCCAGATGAGACGAGGGTACGTGGAGACATACATGTGCTCCTGGTTGGTGATCCGGGAGTAGCTAAGAGTCAATTGCTTACCTACTTAGTAAAATTAGCGCCTCGTGGCTTATACACAGGTGGTAAGAGTAGTACGTCTGCAGGACTAACGGCAGCGGCAATTAAAGACGAATTTGGTGAAGGTAGATGGACTTTAGAGGCAGGTGCGCTGGTTCTTGCAGATAAAGGAATAGCAGCGGTAGATGAGATAGACAAGATGGAGAAGAAGGATAGAGATGCGCTGCATGAGGCGATGGAACAGCAAACGGTGAGTATAGCCAAGGCAGGTATGATGGCGAGGTTAAACACCAGATGTAGTCTGTTAGCGGCAGCGAATCCTAAATTCGGACGATTTGATAAGTACACACCAATAGCCGAGCAGATAAATATGCCTCCCACGTTAATGTCAAGATTCGACCTTATTTTTACTATGGTAGATCAGCCGAACGAAGAGGAGGATATGAAGACAGCAGAGCACATAATAGAGACGCATTACGCGGGTGAACTGCTTGCGAGATTAGAGAACATAGGCAAACTGGATAGAACAGAGGAGGAGAGTTTTCAGAAGGCGAATCAAACAATGGAGCCGGCAGTACATGGTGAATTATTAAGGAAATACGTGGCATGGAGCAAAAGGAACATATTCCCGGCGATGACAGATGAGGCGAAGAGCAAGTTCATGGAGTTCTATATCGGGCTTCGCAGACAGGGCTATGAGGATGAAGAAGCGCCGGTACCCGTGACGGCACGTCAGTTAGAGGCTTTGATTCGGTTGGGCGAGGCGAGAGCGAGAGCAGGGTTACGCGATAAGATAACGGCTGAGGATGCCGAATGCGTGATTAACCTGGTTACCTACTGCTTGAAGCGAGTTTCCGTAGACCCGGAGACAGGTAAGCTGGATACCGATTGGGTTACTGTGGGCACGACCAAGACAAAGAGGGACCGTGCAAGGTCTATAAGGGAGATAATAAAGGAGCTGGAGAAGGAGTATGGCGATGAAGTGCCGTTAGAAGAGGTACTTGACCTCGCAGAGGAGGAAGGTATGGAGCGGGAGAAGGTAGAGGAGATAGTAGACGTAATGAAGCGAGATGGTATTCTGTTTTCTCCTGGTAGTGGAGTGATTAAGTTCGTGCGGTAATTTATCGCCATTCCGATGTGCAAATAAATCACAATATATATCATGGATCACCCATGCGCATACTAATTAATCTTCGTGCAGCGAAAAATCAGAGCTATGAAAGTCTTTACCATCACAAGTTACAGGGGTTCGTTTACGGGCTGTTGAGGGATTCTGGGTTTGGAGGGTTGCATGATAAAAGGGGTTACAAGTTCTTTTGCTTTTCTAATATCTTTCCTATAAAGGATATTATGGGTGCAGGCGAAGCGTTCAATTTGATTATCTCCGCGCCGAATGC
>JAOZPO010000061.1:0-3180 GCA_029932715.1 Halobacteria archaeon
TCCCGGCAAAGGTCGTAGGTGTAGTTCCAGTCAACTATCACGCAGCTAAATTCCTCTTGCATAGCCATTTTTCTATTCAGTACTAATAAAAAAAGATTGTATTTATGTAGTTGTTTTTTTCTTTTATGTGAAGCTGATATTAAATAAAGGCAAAAAATGGAAGAGCGGAAAGCAGAGATATTGGCAAAATCAGTAGAGCGAAGAGAAAACGAACTTATAGGCTATCTCAATGAATTAGTCAGGATACCCACGTTCGTACCGCCGGGTAAGAACTATGCCAGGATAGTGGATATGCTAATACCTGTGTTTGTTGATTTTGGATTCCAGTGCGAACGGATAGATATGCCAGAAGACGTCTATGAAGCAAAACAGAAGAATGATGACTTGAGAGGAGCAAGAGCGAACCTTATCGCTACTAAAGATACAGGTGCCGATGAAAGCGTGCTTATATACACTCATTTAGATGTGGTTCCTGCGGGCGAAGGTTGGAACTCGCCTCCTTTCGAGACGGTAATAAAAAAGGATAGAGTGTATGGTCGTGGTGTAGCAGATTCAAAGGGCAGTGTTGCTTCACTTTTAACTGCATTAAGTCTAATGTACGAGCAGAATTGGGATAGCAAGTATAATCTCACGGTTGCTTTGACCACGGACGAGGAGATAGGGCCCTATTCGGGTTTATGCTACTTCGCCGATGAAGGGCTGCTTCGAGGCGACTATTGCCTCTGCATGGACGGTGATAACGAAGGAATTGCGATAGCCACGAACGGCGTACTGAACTGGGAGATAAGGGTACAGGGCAAATCATGCCATAGCTCTATACCCTTTATGGGCGTTAACGCGATAGAAGCAGCGGAGGTCGTAATGAGCGAGTTAGAAGACGTGAAAAAGAAGGTAGAGCTTAGGGAATCAAAAGCACCGTGTGGCTCGTATATGACTGATATAAGTGGACAGGAGCACATAAAACCTGTTTTTAACGTTACTATGATAAATGGTGGTGTAAAGGAGAACATCATACCACCGAGTTGCACGTTGCGGGGCGACCGTAGATATATTCCGGAGGAAGACGTTAGTGACGTGATAAAAGAGTTTGAGGATGCGTTAGAAGCAATAAAGAGGAAACACGGCATAGAATTGGAGCTGCATTCCAAACCCGGATACCCGCCTATGTTCACAGAGCCAGATACTGAATGGGTAATAGAAGTCCAGGAAGCGGTATCTGAAGCTTTTGGGGTTGCTAAGGCGCTAATAGGAGTGCAGGGTGGTTTAGATGTCGCTTATGCCGTTCAGAAGACGAATCAGCCCGTTTGCGCGTTCGGTGTTGGTAGTTTCTTAGATGGTAATGCTCATGGTGCGGACGAGAACGTCCGGATACGTGATTTGAAAGATTATGTGAAGTTTCTTGTGGGGTTGTTGACTTAGGAGTGTTCGAAGATAGAACTCGGCTGGAAGATGATCCAGCGGTCTGCTGCGGGCAGTCATGCCGCTGCCGCAGCTAACATCTGCTGGAGCCAGGGCACAAGTAACCAAACATCTGGTCAATCGAACTCGGTAGCGTAAAACCCGAATCATGGTCTATGAATTGAAATATTTAGAATCAGAAACAGCATTTGGCAGAACTACCTTTAACCAGTTCACAGTGCCTTCTGAAATAGCAGGATAAACGCGAATGCCTGTATTCATCTGCTCACCGGGGTCAAAAATACCGGGATTTATTATATCTGGCGTAATGTTCACCACAGTCCATTCGTTGTCGTTCAGGTCACCGGGAGTAGTGTAAGGCAGCCATTTGTAGTCCGTCCCTGCGGCAGGGGAGTGGAAATAGACAAAGAGGTCTATATGCACAAACTCGGATTTTAATACCTTCGTTGCACCGGTATTGTTGATAGAGAGATTAATTATGCTGTGGTCGCTATTGTTAGTCACGGAAACGGTGCCTAATTCTATTTCCGTTTTAACACGTTCATTTTGCTTTTCCGCGAGTGCATGTAAGGAATCAGAGATTGTAGTCAAAGTGATGTTAGTTCCCGTTACGAGCATGTAAGTGGACAAGCTGATGATTAATACAAAAGCAACGGTGATGAATACAGCACCAAAGCCCATTTCTTTCTCTTCCCCCCTCTCTGTTATACCTGATATAACTTTTAAGATGTGGATTTATTTACTTACGTTGAACAATGTCATCATCTATCTGTGTTAATCAGTGTCAACAATTGGCTTTTATATTGAGAACGTGTCTTCATCAGAAATGCCATTATAAAGCACGATTTGGAAGAAATAATCGCCTGCAGTGAGTTCTGCTGTTGATTTTATCGTTATTTTTATGGTTTCTCCTGTATCACATCTACCGTTTCCCGTATTGTCATTTTCAATAGAATAATTCCAGCAAGGAGCGGAAGCGAGTACGGAATCGTAAGTAATACGCTGAAAATTTCCGATTTCACCGAAGAAAATATCTGATCGCTCTATTTGCGCTTCTGCGAGCTGGGATGTACCCGTATTCTTCACCCACACGTACTCATAGCACGATTCATTCGATTCTGCAATTATATCAACAGAAGTTTCAATCCGATCGCCAAGAGTTACGCTGCTTGAAATAACGGAAGAGGTAGCACGATTTACCGCAGGATAGACAGCAGTGACAAGCATGGCGGCGCAAATTACAGAAGCAATAGTAATTATTGATACACTAATTACATCGGACATTATTCATTCAAGCTCCTGTTCAGGAAACAGAAGAGCTAAAGGTGCTTCTGTTGTACCCATTTCTGTTTCTGGCTCACCTGTTATAATCCGGTCTAATTGATCAACGGCGAGTATGCAGTCTTTCATTTCTATCTCATCATCCTCTTTTGCATGGTTAAAGGCAGTAGCACTAAAAATGTCTTCGATTCGGTAAATCAGGTCCTTCACTTCTTGTGATAACTTACCTGTGTGCTCGTACAAATCGAGTGTTTCGTTTAGTTTCGTCTTTCCGATAATGCGGAGTGTATCATCCGTCCATTTCATCAGTTTCGTAAGCATAAGGACACCAATAATTTCTGAATACTCATTTTCCGTAGCATGAATCAGCTTCTGTTGCTTCTCTCTCTCTTCTGGCTCTAACATATATCCTCCTGTTGTTTCTTCTGCGAATTCCCGCGCATCTATTGGTTCCTTCTCTTCTTTAGGTGCAGGTGCTGG
>JAOZPO010000061.1:3280-8104 GCA_029932715.1 Halobacteria archaeon
GGTGCTGGTTCAGGTGCTGGCTCAGGTGCTGGTTCAGGTGCTGGCTCAGGTGCTGATTCTGGTACATCACTATCACCGGCACTTTCTGTGGCGTCCCTGGACGCTGAATCCTGACTGTTACTTACACCAACACTGAAGGCAGAACCCTGCTCAATATGGGCAAAGGGGTTTTCGGCATTGTTCATCGCTTCTCGTAAGTCAATCAGAACCTTCTTTATCTCTGTCTTTACCAGCTTCACTTCGCCTTCTATTGCATTTATCCGCTCTATCAGTTCCATGTGCTCGTAGTATTTCCTATTTCCGCTTTAAGCAAAAAAATAAAAGAAAGGGTAAAAAAGAAAAACCCTTAGTTCTTTTCGGTTTTCGGGCTTATATAGTTTTAGCGTTTAGGTTGCGCTCTACGCGAGAACCATCGTCTTGTCTATGGTACCAGGGACAGTCTTCGTTAAGGTGATGGCACCACCTTGTGCTGGCTTAAAGTCTATACTGAACGTCTTGTATTTTGCTACACCGCCGGTCAGACCCACGATAACATTCATCTTCTCGTGCGGGTCGAGCATGTTTGCAGAACCCGTTTCTTCGGTTACCAGAGTGTAGTTCCACTGATTCTCAGCCAGATTAGTGCAAGTACTGGTAACATTGCTATCATAGGTCACTTCTGGTACATAGGTATCTTCGTCACTGAAAGAAATCACTACTTTGTCCATGTCCAGCGGATGCTGTCCTGCGGTTAGTTGTACCTGGAACTCAACAACAGTGACATGAGTAGTATTCGTAGGGTCGGTACAGACGTAATTGCCACCACTAACATTCCAGCCATGACCTACTACATCACCGGTAAGTTCTGCGGACGAAGTTGCCTGTTCCACACCGCTGTGCACGACTGCTTTTGCTTTCTCTGTGCTGAAGAACCCGGCGCCCAGTACCATGTATGAGAACACGGCAGCGACCACGATGAACGCAGTGAGCACGATTGCCGCTTCCAGACCTGTGAACCCCTTATCATCCTTTATCAAACTTCGTTTTGGTCTCATTTTTTTCTCTTCGCCTCTTCTCATCAGTACAGCCTTGTCACTGTTTTAATAGCACCTGGCGTGGTCTTATGCATACACAATACACCACCAGATTGCGGCTTGAATTCTAACAGGAACTTATTGTACGTGCCGAGTTCCACGGGTAGTGAAACCTGAATCTCTGCTTTTTCGCTTGGTTCCAGCATATTATCGCACGGCGATTCTAAACATTCGAACATAGTGTAGGTCCAGACCGTAGAGTCGTTGTGCGTAGTGGCATTGGTGAACGCGATAGAAGCTTCATCGAGGTCCATAGGGTTTTGACCCGCAGTCAACTGTACGGTGAAGTTTATATAGTCTAAAAGGCTGTTACTATCAGTATCCCTACCAACAACCTCACCCACGAGTTCCGCGGAAGAAGTTGCCTGCTCTACTCCAGAATGCACAACTGCCTTTGCCTTCTCTGTGCTGAAGAACCCGGCACCCAATACCATGTACGAGAACACGGCAGCGACCACGATGAAAGCAGTGAGCACGATTGCCGCTTCCAGACCGGTAAACGCCCGCGTATCTTTTCTTAGACTTCTTCTATCTTTTATCATTTTTTCATAGCCTCAGTACAGTGGTGTGAACGTGTCAAGCGCACCGGGAACTGTTTTCTTTACTGCGAGAACGCCACCCATATCTGGCTTTACCTCTATCTGGAACCACTGATAAGCTAAAACTTCATTATTAGCTCCAGTTCCACCTGCGCCTGTTGGCACTCGAGCCCATACCTTTGCCTGCTCGTCTGATTCAAGCATGTTATCGCCGTCACCAGAATCTCCAGACTTGTCCGCTACCCATGTGTAGTTCCACTCTCCGGGATTACTCAGAGCGCCGCCCGCTGCTACCATAGTAAGATCCGGGTCATATATATAGGCATCACTGTAAGTAAGGCTCAGCTTGGTCATGTCAATCGGATTCTCGCCTGCTGTTAATGCTACATAAAATATTACCTCAGATAAGTTGCCATTTGTTCCTTTTACGCCTATCACATCACCTGCGGTTTCAATAGAAGAAGTTGCCTGCTCCACACCGGTATGCACAACTGCTTTTGCCTTCTCTGTGCTGAAGAACCCCGCGCCCAGTACCATGTACGAGAACACGGCGGCGACCACGATGAACGCAGTGAGCACGATTGCCGCTTCTAAACCAGTAAACGCCCGTTCGTCTTTTGTCAATGTCTTCTTTTGTACTTTCATTTTTTTGGCTTTTCACCTCCTAATTTTTCTCAGCCTGTATTTTTTACCTGCTCACTTACCGCAGGACAATAAGCATATTCGTGATGTAGCACAAAGTACTCTTCGGTGCACTACAGATATTTTGCAGTATAGTGTAAGAAAAATTGTGAATGGTGTAAATTTCTTTTGAAGACATCTAATACAGAGTTTGTAGATGGGTGGATAACGGTTGAGGGATTGCGGGTAAGATGGACTCATGAGTTCTGCTATGTCCTTGATTTATCTCAAGTTTAACGAAGGTAAAGGGGTAATGAAATTGTACCTATACAAATATCATTTACACACCTTTTCAAATATCGCTTTCACCGCGACCACCGCTTTAGAATCCGCCGGCAGATCTAATATCGGCTTTCCTATTAAATCAAACGCTCTTATGTGCTCGTCTTCCGGAACCGTTCCTACGAGCGTAAGCCCGCTATCCTTTACCAGTCCCGCAAGGGCAGTCTTCACTTTCTCATCTTCCGTTATCTTGTTCAGCACCAGATATATCTGCCCGAAGTCAATATGCAGCTTTGCTGCAATGCTCTTTATCGCGATTGCCGTGTCGATACCTCGTTTTGTGAGATCGCTAACCACGAGCATGGTGCCCACGTCCCGGGTAGTTCTGCGGCTGAGATGCTCCAGACCGGCTTCGCAATCTATCAGGATTGTGTCAAATCGAGAAGACAACTTATCAATGAAATGCCGCAGCATATCGTTTATCAGGCAGTAGCAGCCCGGACCTTCGGAACGACCCATGACCAATACCGAAAACCGCGGCGTATTCACCATTATCTCGTCTATCTTGTACTCAATCAGCATATCGGTGGGCATGTCTTCGGAGAAGAAGACACCGCTTGGTGATGCTATCTCTTCTCGCACGTCACCTAAAGTCTTCGCCACCTTCACGCCTAACGTGCTGGGCAAGCTCGCAGCGGGATCGGCATCTATCGCAAGCACCCGTCCGCATGCTCCGTTATCAGCCATAAATTTTAACAGTAATGATGCTACCACCGTCTTACCCGTGCCGCCTTTCCCTGCTACTGCTATGATATTCATGATCTTGCTTGCTTTTCTTTACAACTTTTTTGCTGCTATTCAAAGAAGAAGGTTTAACATAGAAGAGCATAATTAAATTGTGATGAGAACCAACAGCCTGAATATCGAGAACTACACAAATCTGTTTGAGGATGCGTATAAGCAGTATTTGGGAGATGGCGAGCCTGTATCGCTATATAAGGCGATATCTGACCTCCTGGGTCGTGGCGGTAAGAGGTTAAGACCTTCTTTATGTCTCATGGCTTGTGATCTGGTCGGTGGCGATATAAATAATGCGGTACCAACTGCTGTTTGTATCGAGCTGTTCCATAACTTCTCGCTTGTGCACGACGACATAGAGGACAATAGCAAGCTGAGGCGTGGAGAGCCCACCCTGCACATAAAATATGGGCTCCCTACTGCTGTGAATGCGGGCGATGGGCTGTACGCTCTGTGCTATAAAGCATTGATAGCGAACAGGCAATTACTGGGTCTGGAGCTTGCATGGAAGATATTTGAAGAGATTGCAGTGCAGAGTATTGTACTGTTAGAAGGGCAAGCGATGGACCTTGAATTTAAAAATAAGCATGTGATGAGCGAGTCAGAAGTGATAGAAGTGCTGAGGCGAAAGACCGCGAAACTGTTTGCAGTTTCCGCTAAATGCGGTGCTGTTGCCGGTGGTGCATCCATGGAAGTAGCGGAAGAGCTGGGCACTGCGTGGGAGTATATAGGTATTGCGTTCCAGATAAGGGATGACATCCTCAATATCGAGGGAGAAGAGGAGAAATATGGAAAGAGGATAGGGGAAGATATAGCAGAAGGGAAACCTTCTTTACTACTGATTAACTGCCTGGAGCAATGCACGGCATCAGAGAAGGAGGAGATATATAAATGTTTCCACAATTATGATAAACAAGAAATAGAAGAAGTAGTTAATCTGTTCACAAAGTATGATTCGATACGATACTCGGAGAAGATAGCGATGGAATATCAGCGCAAAGGTATGGAAACGCTAAGGCGGATAGACCTGAAGGGGAAAGGCAGAGAGGCAGTAAGAGAGCAGATGGTGACTATGGCGGAATATTTCGTAGAGAGGGAGAAGTAAGTGAAGATAGATAGCTAAAAGATAGGCGATAAGGAATGTAAAAATGGAGAGGAATAAGAATAAGAAATTTGGAAGAGGAGCAAACGCTTGCATGCGGTGCGGTAGGCAAAGGGGCTTGATCCGTAGGTACGGGATTTATCTATGCAGACAGTGCTTCAGGGAGATAGCAAGGGATATAGGGTTCAAGAAGTACAATTAAAATCATTTTCTTGATTGTTTATATATAACAATAGGTACTATTAGGAAGAAGAGATGTCATTAAACGACCCGCTTGCGGATGCACTTTCGCACATAAAGAATACAGAAAGGATAGGTAAGTTAGAATGCGAGATAAAGCCAGCTTCAAAGCTGATAGGGAACGTACTGAGTGTAATGCAAGAAGGTGGCTACGTAGAGGAGTTTGAAC
>JAOZPO010000062.1 GCA_029932715.1 Halobacteria archaeon
CCAGTATGCCATTGAAGCTAAAAGTAGGAACAAAAGAAGTGACGTCACTTGCCAAGGGTACTCCTAAATTTAACATTGATGTGGGAGGGATAAACCTATTTGATGAGGATAAGGTTGATCTTAAGGTAATAGGACCCAAAGGCCAGATAAAAACTAAACCCGGCTATACATTTGCTCCCATAACCGTGGGAGAATTGAGACAACTTACAAACATTGACACCACAAACTGGGATATAGGTCATTACACATTCCAGGTAGTAACGAAATCAGCAAACGCATGTGGCCTGGATGCAAGCAGTGTAAAGGAGGAGCTGGATATAGTAAGGGGACTAATAAGTATTGATGCAAACAGGACTTCGGCCATCGAAGACGAACTCGTTGAGCTTACAGTAACCGGTGTAGCCGGTAGAAGTATAACAGTAAAGGCAGACCCATTAAGCCAGCATGTCATATTCCCTCCGGGAATAGATGACAATCCAAATACGGTTGAGACCAACTGTTTCGAGGATACAATAGACGATGACGGCACGAGGACATACGCAGTTAAGTTCACCGACACAGGACTTTACACGATTAAAGTAATAGATGTAACCGAATGGGATTTATATGATACCGTTGACATTACCGTTACGGACAAACAAGTCAGCTTTGACGTGCCTGTTTCCGTAGAACTCGGCGACAGCTTCACGATACGAGGCACGGCAAACACCGGCGATACCGTGGATATTGCGGTAGATGATTATGTATGCGCTAACCTGAACGATCTCGTATTGACTAATAACGAATTTGAAGTAGCGATAGACACAAGTGCAGCGGACGTGCCAGCAGCATTCACAGTTCCGGGTGCTGCACGATTACGTGCATTCATAGACCGGGCAGAAGGAACGGGCAGCATATCCACCGAAAGAGACGATGGTTTCGTAGTGCTGTTCATGCTGAACCAGCAGGGAGGCGGCATTGACGTCTCTTCCGATGTCGAAATAGGCAAGAACGAAACCATAATCCTGACGGTATCGGCATTACCAGAGCACAACGTGAGCGTAACAACCGCAGACACAGCGCATACCGTCTTTGAATACAACAGATATGACTTTACAGGCACGAGTGATAACGTTATTACCGTAGCGCCAGCCGATAATGTCTCAATCCTGACGGATATAGGTGATTGCGATAGTCAGACAAACGCGATGAACGTCCCGGGCGTTTGGAATACGATGGCCCCTAAAGGCACATTAAAATTCGCGGTCCATTTCGCAGATACGGGCACGTACACACTTACGGCAACTGACTATGGAACCGGTTATCCTACTGCTACCCGGTTAGACGCAGAGGACATAGAGATAACAGTAATAGAGAAGAATGTGACGTTCGATGTGCCTTCTATTGTGGTAATAGGCGAAACGCTCACGATAAAGGGCACGTCAAAGAGCGGTGATACTCTGGACATTGCAGTGGATGGAGAGGTAGTGCCGAAACTGGATGATGTTATAATAAACGCGAATGACGAATTTGCAGTGGAGATAGACACAAGCGATGCACCAGCGGGATTCCTGATTCCTGGTTCCGTGACTCTGAGGGCATACATAGACCGAGCAGTGGGGGGTAGTATATGTCCCGGGGAAAAAGATGATGGATATACGGAGGTGTTCATGGTAAGACCCTATCTGACTGCCGGGTTATCAACTGATTTAGTTGACCCGGGTGATGAGTTCACGGTCAGCGGTAGTGCCAAAGGTTCAAAGAGTGTAGATATACTCATTGTTGCACCAAAGGGTTACAGTGGTACAAATATAGAAGATAGCTCGTGGAAGCAGATGTATATAGGGTCAACAGGCGTTTCCGCAGCAGATGGCAGGTTCTTAAAGAAGATCAGTGTGGGCGATGACGTTGATACCGGGCGATACCTCGTGGTTGTGCTCAGCAAAGGAAGCGATGGCGTGTATGGGTGCTGTAATGAAGGGGATATGATTGGTGGGGCTTCGGTTGCGTCACCAACGCCAACACCAGGACGGCGGGGAAAATGCAGAGGTGGTATAACAATCGAGGATGCTTTAGACTGCTATTCGCTCAGAACAAGGACCCAAGAGGAGATGCTGGCGGTATTCGATGATATATTAGAATTAAGCGACGACCTCATCCGGGTGGGTTACGTAACAGTTGGAGAGCAAGAGACGCTAATCCTGTATCCAATAGCCGATGTGGTTGCCGGCGACTCTTTAGAAGTAACAGGAGAGACAACCAGAGAAGACGGTACTATTATCTGGCTAACGGTAAAAGGCAGGTACTTTGAGATAGTACCGCAAGCTGCTGTTGCAAGTGATTGTATGTTCAGTGCCGCATTCAATACGATCGGAGTACCGCCGGGTGCATACATGGTGAAAGCAATGGATGGCTATGGCTATACCACAGCACGAATCGTTAATATCATCACGGAAACGGCTGCATTCGATACAGAAGAAAGAGGCGGTGGTGGCGGTTCTGCGGGAAATGGCACACTGAATGATACGATCACAATACACAGGATGTACACTTATTCCTGCCCGGGAACAGGTGGACACAGTAAATATGCAGCATTCTACGACCTGAATGGTACGAAACTGGGCGAAGGTAGCTGGAACCAGTACGGGGAGGGTTACCAGTACATTACGTTTGATGCGCCGTTCACGCTAAAAATCGGTAACCGTTACAACTACACGATAGAAACGGGTTCGTATCCTTTAATTATACATAGGCACGCACAAACAACAGATAATGGCACTATCACATGCACGGAATTTACAGATGCAAACGGCAATAAATACAACGATTGGATTCCTGCTATAAGGTTGGAATAAGCGGGAATCCACTATTTTTTCCCGCTTTATAGTTATTATACTACTTGTACAGATGCTAAAAGGCAAAAAAGGTCTAATTTCTAGTGCAATCAGGAATCACTACTTTTTTGAATAGAATTGATAATTTACACGTTTAAATCGCTATTGTGTGATTAGCGTATGTTTCTTTTTCCTTAACATCAGATAACCAACGGCTAATATGCCTGTAATGGCGAAAATCACGTTGAAGCCAGACGATGCGGGACCTGGCGAAGAAGATGGTGTTAGTACCGGAGAAAGCGAAGGAACCGCTGAGATAGTCCACCAGACATGACCATGACAGTGCCCAACAGGCCGTTGCCATGCTTTGTATACCGATTCTTGTAGCGGTACTGCAACGGTGATGCTCGTGGGAATACCGCTAAGTTCTCCTTTCCATAGCAGTCCATCATTATATTCCTTGAATTTATCGTCAATAAAATCCAATCCAAGAGGTTTCAAAAGCCAAATAAAAGTCGCTCGATACCTGTCATCGCTTTTCGTTACCGCATCGTGAATGTCACATCTTAGAACTGTCGCTTTTCTCGGCTCGTCAAATTCTACTTCTGTACCAGCGGCATATTCACCTCGTTCTCCGTATTTCGCTATCTTTTCCGCTAAATCATTGATCACTACGGTTTTGTACTCTTCTTTATCCTCCAGAATCGCTTTGAATTCGCGTTCAGTCCAGAAAGATTGCTTTTGGTAATGAACGATTGTATCTTCCACTACTACTGTAATGTTGCTGTTAAGTTCCCTATTGTCATGCAGCGGCTGCTGAGCGGTCCCAAAAGGTAAAATAACGGTGATCACGGCACAGACACAAATAGCAGTGGTTAAAATTGCAATTTCGGGCTTTAACTTGCATTTACGCATCTCTTCACTCATTTTCGCCCGCGCCCTATCTGTTACCAGCTCCATCACCCGTAACGATAGTAAGTTAGTTGGATAGAAAGAATCTCATGCCCGCGAGTTCAACCTACTTCCACTCCTTCTACTCCTGGCTTTTTTGCACCTGGCAATCGCTTCAGCTCATTTGGCACTCTTACCCTCATCACGTTCGTGGAACGTATATGATAAATGGGATCACCGGTCATTGGATCGTAATCCTCGGTACGAATGACGCTACTGACTATCGTCTTAAACTTCAATATCGTGCCATCTTCCAGCTTGTATTCATTCCAATCCTCTTTTACCGTCTCAAAGTCTATGTCCATTGCTTCTACTTCGCCCCCTTTTGGTAATTGTATCTTCAATTCCTTCACCTTTCTCTTACTTGATATCTTATATTAAATAAAATAAATATATATTAACATAAAGAATCAACCTTCCTTCTCAAGTACCGTTATGTACCGGTTTAAACTTTTATGAACCCTGTACTTATGCTTCTCGATAATATGGAACTGGTATCTATGGAAAAGAGACGGAAGAGAAGGCGAACTGAAGACGATCACTACTCTTCCTCTGCTTTTAAGCACGCGATGCATTTCAGCCAGCGCATTCAGATATAAACGTTCCACGCGCAGCGAGGAGGATTGTACATTAAATGAGCCTGATACTAATGACGATCGCCCGTAAGGCAGGTCTGTTACAACTGTGTCAACGCTTTTATCATGCAAAGCTATTTTAGACGCGTCTGCTACTATCAGATCAGCGTTCAGGTGGTAAAATCGCATGTTCTGCGCCGCACCCCGCACTATCTTCTCCTGCACGTCTATTCCGATTACTGATACACCCATCAGACCTGCTTCTATCAATAGCCCGCCGGTGCCGCAAAATGGGTCAAGAAGTAGCTCTTTCTCTTTTACGCCGCTTAGGTTGACAAGAGCACGTGCAAACTTTGGCATCATGACGCCGGGCGAGAAGAATGGTCTTAAATGCGGTCTCCGGTCCTCAAAATCCTTCTTAACGCGTGAATGCAAGAGCAAACAGAAGCAGCATGTATGTTTCATGAACAGTAGCGTAAACGTCTTACTCGCTTTCCTCAGGTTCACTTCGTAACCTCTGCTCTTTATTATCTCGCCCGCTCTGCCTTCTAAACCGTGCTCTAACGCAGCGGGTTTCTTGCCTCGTACTCGCACCACAAAAGTCTGCCCCTGTCCCATAATTCCGCTTATATCTGTATTTGTGATGAGTTTCTGTATTTCACGCTCTTCTTGCTTGCTCATACCCAATATTTCGTGTATGCTGTGCGTCATTCCCAATCGCTTTGATATTGTATCGAGAATCCCGAGTCTTATATCCGCTGCAATCACCAAAAATCCTTCAGAACGCATCTGCTCTGTATAAGAGACATTTAAAGCACGCAGACATCCTGCAACTTCTGCTTTCGGCAGTGTTTCATGCTCGCCTGAAAGCTCAAAAGCGAGTAGCATCTTTTATTTGTAATTGTATAGCAGAGGTAAAAGAAGTAATACAATGTTTTTAACTATGAATTTCTTAATTTAAATCATCATTGCATAGATAGGAGATGAAGACGAAGATGGAGAAGGTTGGGGAGATAGAAATAGGAGAGCTCAGGCATGGTACAGAGCTTTTGAAACGTGGGTTCGCGTCACTGCAAAAAGGTGGCGTGATAATGGACGTTACAAGTAAAAATCAGGCTGAGATAGCAGAGGAAGCAGGAGCTATTGCGGTTATGGCGTTGCACGCTGTTCCCGCGGATATAAGGAAAGCAGGTGGAGTAGCAAGGATGGCAGATCCCATGGTCATCTCCGAGATTATTGATGCCGTTACGATACCCGTGATGGCGAAATGCCGTATAGGGCATTTTTCAGAGGCTGAGATTCTGGAAGCTTTGGGCGTGGACATGGTGGATGAATCGGAGGTATTAACGCCTGTGGATTCGCATCATGTGGACAAACGTGACTTTACCGTGCCTTTCGTTTGTGGCGCTCGCGATTTGGGTGAGGCGTTGCGGCGTATAGAGGAAGGTGCGGCAATGGTAAGGACGAAAGGCGAAGCCGGTACTGGTGATGTGAAGGAAGCGGTTCGGCACATGAAACTAATTATGGGCGAGATAAGATCGTTGAAGGGTAAGAACGAAGAGGAGCTGAAAGACGTTGCAAAAGAGCTGGATGTGTCGGCTGGATTAGTGCAAGAGACAGCGGAATTGCAGCGGTTGCCTGTGGTTAATTTCGCAGCCGGAGGAATAGCAACGCCAGCAGATGCTGCGCTCATGATGCGGCTCGGTGCAGATGGTGTCTTTGTCGGTTCCGGCATTTTCAAGTCGGAAGAGCCGAAAAAGATGGCTGCTGCTATTGTAGAGGCAGTGAATAACTACGATAACCCGAATAAACTGGCGGATATTTCTAAAGGATTGGGAGTACCGATGAAAGGCATAGAAATAAGTGTCCTGGACGAGTCGGAGTTGTTGCAGGTGCGTGGGTGATTACATAGGGGATTTTTTTTATTTGCAGAACGAGTTAGTTTATAGCGTAGATGTGTAAATCAATTATGACTGCGCGGTGGGCGGCAGAGGTACGGGCAGCAGTAGATTATGATCTACGAGATGTCATAAGCATGTGGAAGAGGAATATAAAAGCGGTGAATACTGCTTATGATATTGCCACTTTGTATCGCTATTTTAAAAAGTATTTCTTCGTTGCAACTTATACGGACACGAACAGCGCTATTATTGGTTTCGTGGCAGGAGCAGTGCGGGATAGTCACGGGCATATCTCTGGTATTGCCGTGGATGAAGCATACAGGCGGGTTGGTGTGGGTAAGCAATTATTGAAAGCGGCGGATGCGAAATTCCTCGGCGATGGGTTCGATAGAGTTACGCTTGAAGTGCGGGTAAGCAATATAGCCGCGATAAGGTTTTACGAAGACCAGGGTTACAGGAGCTTATACACAGTAAAGGGCTATTATGCAGATGGCGAAGACGCAATAGTATATGAGAAGGGACTTTAATTCGTCTTGAAACCATGTCATTTCTTTGGTGACTTACGTATAGAAAGGGAGAAAGAATGCTATTGAATCATCTTTAACGCACCTACGGGACAGATGTTCACGCAGGCTTTACAGTTGTTACACTCTTCTTCTTTTAGTTCTATCCATACGCCCATCAGACTTATTGCATCCGCAGGACATACCGTCACACATGCACCGCAATATGCACATCGGTATCTATCTATCTCTATCATCGCTTTTACTCCTCTTCTTCTTCCTTAAATATCTGCCCTTCAAATACGCTCACCTCGGTGTCGTCATCCAGCCATGCGTCCTGTGGCAAACCTGCTTTCCAGCATGATTCGCATAGAAACTCCTCCGGTGACCAATTGTAGTCACTGGCAACCTGAGGAAGCAGAAGCCCTTGATATACACCTTTTTTTACAATTAACCCATGCTTGCCTATTTCTACATGCTCTGGTAGCTCTTGTGGCGTTACATTCAATACCTGTGGCAATGTAAGTACCGTAAGCTCAATGGTCAGATATGTAAACTCCTCTTCTGTAACAGCGGGAAAACGAGGATCGTTTACAGCAGCGGAAATCGCAGCATCTATAATCGCTTCTTTTAACTTAAATATTGGATATGGATATCCGATACAGCCTCGCAAATTGCCGTGTTTATTCAACGTGACGAAAACACCCCTCTTCTCATCGAAACTCGCAGGTAACCCTTCTTTCGGTTTTATCTTTATACCTTCACCCAAATAGCGCCCTATCGCTTCTCTTGCAAGTTTCAAGCCTTCTCTTCCTTCCTCTTCCCTTAGTACTGACATGTTAGCCATTGCCGTCCAATATGGTATTTAGTTCTAAGTTCTAATAGTAATAAAATCAGGTTCATCATTATAAATGTTAGTGAAGAGATGACGAAAGCGAAAGTGTGCATTCTACGGATAGAAGGAACAAACTGTGAACTCGAGACATTCTATGCCTTTAAGAGGCTGGGTGCATCGGCAGAGGTAGTGCATTTAAAGCAATTGATAGGTCTGGTGCGTGAACGAGAGGCGCGGAATTTAATGTATTATGACTTATTGGTGATACCCGGTGGTTTCTCATCCGGCGATTACATACGCGCAGGGGCGATATTCGGCGCGAGGCTAAAAGGTAGCTTAGGGGAAGAACTAAGCGATTTTTTAGATAATGGCAATTTAATATTGGGTATATGCAATGGTTTTCAGGTATTAGTGGAAATGGG
>JAOZPO010000063.1 GCA_029932715.1 Halobacteria archaeon
TTAAACTTTTCTTAAAAGTTTACAGTTGTATAGAGGCGAACTTAAACCGACCATCAAATATTTTACCTCTTTATTCATCCTCTTTAGCATATTCAGCTTGCAAGGCCTGAGCCATATCCTCATTTGCCTCGATTATAAACGAACCAACGTAACCGCAATTCTTGCAGTGGTACACAAAACCAAGCTTAGCTCCCAGCTCGTAATATAGCTCAGAACTACCACAAACAGGGCAAACTTTAGTCGTCTTTTCTTTCATGCTCATTACCACGACGTATGTCTTCCGATAATCTTTTGTCAAGATAACATTTTAAATGGTCTTTTATTTCACGTATATCTGCTGTGTCTGGCAGGGCGGTTATGATCCTATCAATAATCCGTCTGTCTCGAATACGAACTAATGTGGGACGGAAATTGACGTCAAATATCCAGCCCAGTTGCAGGAGCTTCATATCATTAAACGTCTTCAACTCATGCGAATTTGAAACCCTGTTGTTCCGTAGATCATCAACAAAGCAATGTGAATATTCCGGTGTATCGGGTAATTCAAGCTCCAATGCAGGATTACGGCGATGTTCCGTATAATACTTCGTCACAACGTACCAGATATCTAATTTGTCCGCATCCCGTAATAATCTCGAATGCAGTACGCAGCCAGGTATTTCATTGTTCTCAGGAAGTTCACGTACATTGTGATATTCTATGGCTTTATTTAGATTCAGCGCTTTGCCTATCCTAAGACTCTCATTACAAACACGTATCGTATGCTCTTCTTTAAGTCTAATATTCTGCTGGATTTTGGGGTCTTCTGAGTAAAAGCCCTTCACATAAGTTCGAAACCATGACTGTAAGAATGCAGTATCTACGTTATCCATGTCTATCTATCCTTATTTAGAATAAATAATCTCATATAATAAACCGCAATATAGCTGCAATACCTCCCAGCCCTTTTAACCTT
This sequence comes from Halobacteria archaeon, assembly GCA_029932715.1. GTDB lineage: Archaea > Halobacteriota > Syntropharchaeia > Alkanophagales > Methanospirareceae > QENJ01. The sequence continues at coordinate 956 of JAOZPO010000063.1, forward strand.
TTACCCGGCTCGAACTCCGTGCTGAACACTACTACCTTGCCTCTGATTCTTTCCACTTCTTCTACTATCCATTCAATCTCTCCTCTTCTTTCTTCTTCTTTTTCCTCTTTTTCCGCTCGCGGCGCCATAAGTGTTTCATCGCAAACCAGCAGTGTCTCGATAGCACCGCACTGTAACGCTTTTAGCACTTCCGTTTCGCCATAAACAGCTTTTACACCCTCTTCTTTGCTTATCTCTTCCATTAACCGATCCAGCAGCTTGATTTCCTGCGTCAGCCGCTCCTCCACCCTTAGTCTATCCACTGCACCTCGTTTCAATACCTCCATGAATCCGGATACGCCAATAGAAGAAGTCTGCTCCATCCTTGTTCGTTCCGTTAACTCTTTGTCTTTATCTTTTAATACAGAAAAGAAATCGTTCTTCACGAACCCTGGTCCTGCAATGATAATTGCTTCTGCTGTTAAAGACATGAACGAATTCCGCAATTGCTCAATCACAGAAAGAAAGAACTTTACTCTATCGCCACTGCCGTCCATACCTTTGCCTGAACTGGACCGTATGGAGAAAAGTTCATCCACGCCATATTGTCTCACTACACCTGCAACTGCCTCACCGTCTTCTATTGTGAGGATGATAACAGGCGAAGCGACAATGGCTTTCGCTGATTCTCTTAGCCGCTTCAACTGATGCCCTTTCCAGGTCTTAATAATGGATAGTTTCGTATTGTGCTCGATATTAAATGTATGGTAAGAGCCCAGTTCGATCTCCATCCCTTGCTCAATCACACCTTTTATACGCAACCGATGCGAGAACTTATGGAATTCAACCTTTTCCACTCTAATACCCAATTTAATCTGTTTCTTCTCCGTCTTATCCGGTCTTAGTTTATCTGTTGATTCTTCTAACCGCCGGTACGTAAGGGAATAAACGAGGTCGCCTGCTTCTATTACATGCTTGAGATGCCATAAGTCGTCTAACGATTCGGGTATTAGCGATATTTCCCCTGTACTCTTATTCCTACCTCTATCCTTCAGGTTCATTCTTAATAGTTTCATAAAACTTTTACCCGTCCTCTTTCTTGTGCTACTTCAACGGTCCTTTTTTACATTAACAATGCAGAACTGATAGAAATACGAAAAGAATAATCTTTTCTGTGTGCACTTTTTAGATGAATACGTATGGAACTTAAGCCAGTAATAAACAAGGCGGCGATGGTCGTGGAGAACGAATTGAAAACGCTGGTGATTGCCGACCTGCATCTGGGTATAGAAGCAGTGCTAAGACAAAAAGGTGTTAATATCGGTAGTCAGACAGCGAAAATGTTAGATATGGTGACAGCGTGTGTTAAAGAAAAGGAGCCCGATGCGATTGTCCTATTGGGCGATATAAAACATGCCGTGCCGCAGATTTCATTTACAGACAGGAAAGACGTGCCACAATTCTTAGCCGCTCTTGCTGAGTATGCACCAGTGTATATAGCCAAAGGTAACCACGACTCGCAGTTAGCTAATCTACTGCCAGAGGCGTGTAAAACGAGGCATGAAGTACATCTAAAAAGCACCAGAGGCTTCATATTTGATAACGTGGGATACACGCACGGGCATACATGGCCTTCTCCAGACCTGTTCTCCGTGAACTTTATGCTGATCGGCCATAACCATCCGCAGATACGACTTGCAAGTTCACAATCGAATTATGCAAAGCTAAAGAGCGTATGGATTCGTGCTAAATGCGATTATAAAGCGGTAGAGTCGCATTATGGCGAAATAAGCAATTGGAGCGATCCGTGGATAATTTTAATGCCGGCGTTTAATGAAATATCAGGTGGCGTCACATTTAACACGCCGGGGATAAAGCTGCTGGGTCCCATAGCATCGAAACTGCTGCGACAGGAAGATATGGAAGTCTACCTGCTGGATGGTACGTATATAGGAAAAGCATACGACCTGTAATATTTATGTCTTCTATCACAATTATTATGTATCATAGAGAACATGGAAGCCAAAAAGATGCTCAGGGATATGTACGATAAAGCATTAACAGCCACGGATTTGAAGGCAATAGGCAAAACTCGTGGCTTCTCTCAGGAAGAAATCTCTTCTTCTGCACTCTTTACGGCTGCTTTCCTTTCCGATAAAGGGCTAAGTTCGGCACTCGGATCATTAACACAGGATGAAATAGTTCTATTACACCTCCTGAATGTAATAAACAAAGAAGTAGACGTTACATTCTTCGAGTACCTGTACGGCGAGCAAGAGAGGGATTCGGATGGCTGGCATTACCAATCATTCGCATCGCAATACAAAGATGTCTTTAAAGCGGTGCGGAAATATCTGGTACGTAAGGGTGTTCTGCTGTTTGCCGAGAGCACCAGTAACTGGTATAAAAGCACGAAACTGGAACGGTGGAGCTTCCGGTTTCCTGACCAATTCGCCCCTTTTCTACCCTCTCCGTTCGATTCACCGCAGGTATTCGATACTCATGTCAATGAGGATGTACTCAGACGTAAGCTTAAACAGGTAGTGAATGGTGTACAGATACCGGGGGAAGCAGCAGGCTATGACATCAAAGTCTCTGGTGCTAAACTCCGCATAGGGAAGCGGGAATTTCGTATGAACTATCTGAAGAAATGGCAGGAGAAATCATGGGAAGCATCGGTACCGGAAGAAAGGCGCTATAAAAATGCAGATGTCTCTCCTATTCAGGTGGTCATTTATGCCCTGTCACGATTGAACCAGAACGAGTGGGTTCTACCGGACGAGTTCTCAAGATTCTGGAGAATTCTCTACCAGGATACACCGGACAGTAAGGTCATCTGCGAGGCAGGCAGTAAATGGGGATACCTGTCAAAGCAGGAATATCAGGGTAAATCATACTACCGACTGGCAGAAACCATGGGTGCGAGCATGGTGAAACCCGATAGCTACTTAACAGTAAAAGGCGATCAAGCAGTAGATATGGACATAAAGACCGTACCATACGAAGATTTGGAAGTGATAGCACAGATTTCGAAGCTGACAGTTGTGGATTCACGGTTGCAAATCACTCCCGACCTGATTGCTATCGGTAATGCACCTATGCGCATTCGTAACCACCCGCAACTACTGTGGCTGCGTGATAAATCATCGCTATTTCGCGAAGTCATGGAAAAGGTGGATAAACGCTGGGGTAAGATTGTCATCCACGAGAACCTGATGATTGCCAGGGTACGGGACATCAGCCTGTCAGTAAAGATACAGCAATCGTTTACGGACCCTAAACGGATTATAGTAATTGCAAAAGACTTCATCGCTTTTCCTCGTGATGCCTTACCGGAAATCCAGAAGATAGTGCAGAAGTCAGGTTATGTGGTAAAAGTAGTGAATAGCATAACGAATGGAGGCGAATGATTACTATGAACCTGATGATGTCCATTAACGATGTAAAGGACCTGGATATTGTCTCTAATAGCCGTGAGCTTCGCCGTGATCTGCACGTGTTCGTAAACTATATCCGTGAGCGGGAGGTAAAACGGACATACAGAAGTAACGAACTACAAAAAGCAGATATTAAACGCCTGGCGAAATTGATTGGCGATCCAGAGACGCAGGAAGAAGTACGAGCTATCGGGGGCTCACTCTGGATAGATTTCATTGATCACCTTGCATTGTTACTTGGCTTTATCTATTATGACACGGAAGGCGAATATATGGGCTATACAAGCACCGAACCATCTTATCCAGACAATCACATAGAATTCCGGGAAGAGACATATAGGGAGTTTTTGCACTATTCCGCGCAGGAGCAGGAAGAACGCATATTAAATGCTTTAACTGGAAGATATGACCACTTTGACAATGAGTTCTTTTCTAATACCTGCCCTCTCAGTGTCCTTAACACCTTCGATAGGTCAGGATGCGCAACAGGCGTGATCCCCTCAATACGATTCGATAAAGCAAGGAGGTACCTTCTTGATTTACTTAAAGAATGCAATAGCGGGGTCTGGTATAGCACTGCATCTTTCATCAGGAACATAAAGGAAGAACATCCCTTTTTCCTCATTCCGAAAGACATTAAAGTCAAGGAGAGATGGTGGAATAAGGGGCGATATGGCAATTTCCGTGAGAGTAAAGAGCGGTGGGGTCCAGGGGAACCAGTCAATGAGGATGATCCTGACGCTTTTGAACGTGTGGAGGGTCGTTACATAGAGCGATTTCTGGAGAATATCCCGCTCATAATGCGCTATGTTGATGTGGCCTATGACAAGGCATACGAGCGAAGGAAAAAGTATCAGTCGCGATATGAAAGACATGGCGGCATTTTAGTTTTGAATAAGGATAAGAAACAAATAAATCCGTCATTGAACCAGCTCAAGGCGTTCAGGATTAATGAACGCTTTTTACGCGTGATGAAAAAGCAGATACAAAAGCCAAAGGTTACGGTCCTGCCAACATTCGAGATTCATGTGGAATCAGATATTTACCCTGCCAATGTAATGGCACAGCTTACGCGGTTCGCTGATGTAATTACCGATGATGTCACCATCACCCTGAAATTGAACAAGAATAAAGTTGCTGCGCAATTGATCGAGGATGAGGAACTGAATGTAATCTCAGTACTGGAGGAACTTGCAGGTAAAAAACTGCCACAGAATATCGAGACCGATCTCAATGAATGGACAACACATGCGGAAATGTTTACTGTTTTCGATGGCTTTGGACTCCTGGAATGTGCTGAAAGCCTGAAACTACCGGCTGGGTTCTCAGTAGAGAGCATAGCACCCGATATTACGATAGTACGGCAGCCGAGCAAGTTATATTCATGGTTGGAAGATTCAGAACTCGTACCATTACTGCTAAACCATCCGGATTCATCTTTCCTGATGCCGAAGAAAGGAGCAAGGAGTATATTTTCAACTATATTTCGGGACATCGAGAAGCGAAAGAAACGGGTTAATCTAAAGCGTAAATATTCTGTTACGCTCCAGTTCCCGTCTAAAGAGCTTCTGATGGGAATCGCAAAAGAACTTAAAGCTGCAAAGTTCCCTTTTGTGTTAGAAGAGCGGACGAACTCTATTACCTTTACGAAGAGCAAGGAACCAGAGTTAGAAGAGATATTCAAAGCGCGGGAAAAGGAATATCTTATTAAGATAGAAGATATGAATTGATTGAGTAAGCGATGCAAAAAGAAGTTCTTTCGTATCATCCAAATGCGTACTTAGAGCATAGGAGGAATGTTGCAAAGGGCTTGCGGGCAAGGACGAAGATACTAAAGGTGATAGAAGAGATGAGAAGTAAAGAAGTGCATGAGAGAACGGCTAAATTAACGATAGAAGGTATGTCGAAATCGGCTGATCTAAGCTACTCAGCCTCTTTGCATCATTTACGTCTGCTGGAGAACGAGCGGATAGTAAAGCGAGAAGGTAAGAGACCGTACAGGTGGAAGATAACGGGCGAAGGACAGAAGAGCCTTGATGATATATCCATAGAAAAGGAGTTAAATAGTATTATGAAAGAAGTAGAGGAGTTATTGATGATTCCGGGACCGGTGCCGGTATTGCCACGAATTCGAGAAGCGATGACGAAGCCAATGATATTTCACCGGGGTGACGAATTCGGAACGATGTACGAGGCGATAGTGGAACAGCTAAGGACGATATTCAAGACGAGAAACGACATTTTCGTATTAAGCGGGTCGGGAACATGCGCAATGGAAGCAGCAATAGGCAATCTCGTGGACAGAGACAAGAAAGTAGTGTGCATAGCGAACGGCAAATTCGGCGAACGATTCGGCTTGATTGCAGATAGATATAGCGAGCACGTAAAAGCTCTGAACCTCTCATGGGGTACTGCAATAGACTTAGAATCAGTAAAAGCTGCTTTGGACACGAATCCCGATGTAGTTACAATGGTGCATAATGAAACGTCCACGGGTATTCTCAATCCAGCACAAGAAGTGGGTAAACTTGTGAAGAAGCACGATGCGGTCTTTGTACTCGATTGCATCACGTCAATAGGTGGGGACGAAGCGCCGGTGGACGAACTGGGTGTGGACATAGCTATTGTAGGCTCGCAGAAATGTCTGGGTGCCCCCCCGGGTATGTCTGCAATCTCGATCAGTGAGAAAGCGTGGAGCTTAATACACGAAAAGCAGAACGGGAAACCGTTTTACACTGACCTCGAGGCGTATAAGAATAGCTTTGGTAAGAAACAAACGCCGTACACGCCTGCGGTGCCGCTGCTTTTCGCACTATGGGAAGCGTTAGAGGTGATAAAAGAAGAGGGTATGGACCGAAGGATAGAAAGGCACAGAAAGCTATCAAAGGCGGTTCGAGCTGCTGTTACCGGGCTGGGACTGACTTTATTCCCTGTGTTGAATGAGGTGAGCAATTACTCCAATACGGTTACTGCGATAAATCTACCAGAAGGGCTCACGGATGAGACACTCAAAGGAGGTATGCGAAAGAGAGGTGTTATTATTGCGGGAGGGCAGGAGAAACTGAAAGGCGAGATATTCAGGATTGCCACGATGGGTAATATAACGGATAAGGAAGTGTTAAAGACTACGCATGCGTTAGAAGAGGTGTTAGAGGAAAATGCAGTTATAACACAGTCAGGAAAAGGGCTGGAAGAGGTGAAAAGCGATTTTAGCAGAACAGAATAGTTTATAGCGCTAAAACCCGGTTAGAATGTTGTTAAAGAGGCAGAATGAAATTACCAGAGGGAGATATTGAGCTGTTCTATAAGCTGCATCGTGCACTGCTGGTCTACACCAATGAGCGAAGAGGTGTCGTTCTTCCGCATGAAAGGTAGCAAGGAGAAGTGATGATGATTCAGACAGAAAGTGGCATAAAAGTCTTCTCGTTCGATGTTGATGGCACGTTGGTGCACCACAGATTTGCAGATGCCGTATGGTTACGTGGTATTCCAGAGGCTTATGCAGCGAAAGAATGCTTGAGCTTTGAAGCTGCCTTTGAGGTCGTGACCGT
>JAOZPO010000064.1 GCA_029932715.1 Halobacteria archaeon
ATAAAGAAGCAGCTTCTGGTCTATTGCAAGCAGGATACGCTGGCTATGGTTAAGCAGCACGAGCGGTTGGTTGAATACGTATGACCTCACCAATCATTCATTCCATACTTAAAAAACATGTACGGCTTCGCTATTATAAATAAATATTGCATTAGGGAGAAAGAGGTTATTAATGGAGCGCAACAAATAAATGTATAGAAGCGCAAAAAGTTATGTATTATGACTACAACAATAAAATATTTAAAGGGAAGAGAGATTCTGGACTCCCGTGGTAACCCAACAGTAGAAGTAGAAGTACGAACAGAAAGCGGCTTCGGCAGAGCGGCAGTGCCTTCCGGTGCATCTACCGGAAGTAAAGAAGCATGGGAACGCCGAGATGGCGATAAGGGCAGGTATAATGGCAAAGGCACTCTCAAAACGGTTGAAGCTGTTAATACAGTAATAAAAAAAGAAATGTTAGGTATGGACCCTCTCGTGCAGCAGGCAATAGATGAACGGCTGATTGCACTTGACGGCACGGAAAACAAATCGAAACTCGGTGCGAATGCTATTCTCGGAACCTCAATGGCGGTTTGCAAAGCCGCTGCGGATTCGTTAAAAAAGCCGCTATACGAATATATCTGCACAGAAGTCGCGGGTCACGAGCTGCGGTATGAGCTGCCGATACCGATGATGAACGTGATAAACGGTGGTGAGCATGCAGGCAACGAACTGAGCATACAGGAGTTTCTGCTCTTACCCGCAGGTTTTGACCGATTCAGCGATAACTTGAGAGCAGGTGTTGAGACCTATCACGCACTGAAGGGTGTATTAGCGAAGAAGTACGGTAAGATAGCCACGAACGTAGGCGATGAAGGCGGCTATGCACCACCGATGAAAACAACAGAGGAGCCCTTAGATGCGATATTAGAAGCGATAAACGAAGCGGGCTATTCCGAAAAGGAGATACAGTTGGGCATGGATGCTGCCGCTTCCTCTTTCTTCATCTCTGGGAACCGACAATACAGGATTGATGGCACGACGAAGGACGGTTCCGAGATGATTGACTACTATCAAGCTCTTGTAGCGAAATATCCGATAGTACTGTTAGAAGACCCATTTGAAGAGGATTCATTTGACTCCTTCGCAGAGCTCACGGCTAAGATGCCGCGGCAGATAATAGTTGGCGATGACCTGTTCGTGACCAATATCAAACGGCTTCAGGAAGGAATAGCAAAGAGAGCAGCAAATGCCGTTCTACTGAAATTGAACCAGATAGGCACTATTTCTGAGACCCTGGCTACTGTCAGGTTAGCTAACGAGAGCGGCTATAAGAAAGTAGTCAGCCACAGATCAGGAGAAACCGAGGACACGATTATTGCTGATTTCGCCGTTGCAATAAACGCGGAGATAATAAAAACGGGTGCACCAGCAAGGAGTGAAAGAACGAGTAAATATAACCAATTGTTGAGGATCGAGGAAGAGATGGGAGATAAGGCGCGGTGTAGAAAGATACCTTTTGCATGAATCACAATTATGAGAAGTTGAATATATAATGTAGTAAAAATGCTGCTTTAGGTAGATAGAATAATGCACGGGTGAAGACTATGCGGATAGAGATACTTGGCACCGAATCGTTGGGTGTTCGCGGTCTTAGCTGCATAGTAGAAGTGAATGACCATAAAATAGTCATTGATCCCGGGTTAGCTCTGGGCTATACCCGTCATGGTCTGCTGCCGCATCCAGCGCAGGTAGCAGTTGGAGAAAGAGTACGTCAGAAGATTCTGAATGCGGTAGGAGATGCTACTGATGTTGTGTTCAGCCATCTTCATGGCGATCATGTACCGTTAGTAGATGCGAATCCGTATCAAATGCCAGCGCAGAAATTCGCAACTATATGCCGTACGCGAGAACTCAGGTTCTGGGTAAAAGGTAATCAGGGGCTTTCTAAACACATGAGACATCGGTTAGAGTCGCTGCGAACTGCACTGGATAACGACTTGCCGAATGCAGAAGGGCGAATAGACGGAGATATGCGTTTCTCGCTCCCTGTCCCGCACGGGCAACGCGGTGAACACATGGGTATGGTGATGATGACACGGATAGAAGAGGGGGAAGTGGTGTTCGTGCATGCTTCTGACATCCAACTGCTCGAAGACGCGACCGTGTCTTGTATATTGGAATGGCAGCCAACGATTGTGCTGGCGTCTGGACCTCCTCTGTACCTGCCTTATCTTTCAAAGCAGCAGCGAAAAGCAGCGCAGCGTAATGCCTTACGGCTTGCGAATGGTGTAGATACACTGATTCTCGACCATCATCTGCTGCGTTCTGAGGGAGGACGCCGCTGGCTGGATACATTAGCAGCTACTACGGGTAACAATATCATCTGTGCCGCGGATTTTATGGGCCGACGTAGAACTATGCTCGAAGCATGGCGACAACGTTTGTATACTGAGATGCCGGTGCCAGAGGGCTGGCATGAGGCATACGCTCGCGGCGAGGTTGATACCAAACATTACCAATTATACATCTCCATGATGGAAGAAGGCACGTGAAGAGCATAATAGTAAATATCAAGCTATTTATGTTATGTATGCTTTTAGAGACATAAAATAAAAGGAATAAAAATGTTCTCAAAACCGGACGAACAGGGTAAATACGGTATCTACGGTGGGAAATTCGCACCTGAGGTGCTGATGACTGCGTTAACAGAGCTTGAGCTGGCTTTCAACCAGGTCAATAGCGACAAAAGTTTTAAAGAGGATTTAAGTAGTATTCTAACTACTTATGCCGGCCGTCCAACACCTCTTTACTATGCAAAGAATCTGTCCGAGATGTGCGATTCGAAGATATATCTGAAGCGAGAGGATTTGGTGCACGGGGGTGCGCATAAGCTGAACAATACTTTGGGGCAGTGTCTACTTGCGAAGTACATGGGTAAGAACCGAATAATTGCAGAGACTGGGGCGGGTCAGCACGGTGTAGCAACAGCAATGGCTGCTGCTGTATTCGGTATGGACTGCGAGGTATACATGGGCACGGAGGATATAGAGCGGCAGAAATTGAATGTATTCCGAATGAGGCTGTTGGGTGCGAAGGTGAACCCTGTGGATTCCGGCTCTAAAACATTGAAGGATGCGATAAACGAATCTATGCGCGATTGGGTGACTAACGTAGAAAATACGTATTACTTGATAGGCAGCGTAGTCGGACCTCACCCTTATCCTCTGATAGTACGGGAATTTCAACGTGTCATAGGTAAAGAGACGAAAGAGCAGATACTGGATGCTGAATGTAGGTTGCCGGATGCTATAATAGCGTGTGTCGGTGGCGGTAGCAATGCACTGGGTATTTTTTATGAGTTCTTAGAAGATCAGGAGGTAGAGCTTATTGGTGTGGAAGCGGCGGGAAAAGGGTTAGAGACCGGGGATCATGGCGCATCTATTTGTGCGGGCACAGAAGGTGTGTTACACGGTATGTATTCGAAATTATTGCAGGATGAGTACGGACAGATAAAGCAATCATACAGCTTTGCTCCCGGACTCGATTATCCGGGTGTAGGGCCTGAGCTGGCGAATTTAGCCGCAGTGGGACGGGTAAAGATGGATTGTGTTACGGATAAAGCAACTTTGAGTGCGTTTGTGAGCCTGTCTAAGAAGGAAGGTATAATACCCGCACTGGAATCCGCTCATGCTGTTCATTACGCGATAGAGGAGGCGAAAAGAAGAGCTAAAGACACATTGATTGTTGTGAACGTTTCGGGTAGAGGCGATAAGGATACTTTTATTGTGGAGAAGGAGCTTGGTGAATAATAATATTACGTGCTTCATTCCAGAACTGTCAAATTAACATCACATTCAAACCACAATTACCGCATTTCCGCCCCAAGCGCGCAAAAAAAAGGGGAAAAAAAAGATTGTGCCCTGTACCAGACGGATTATTTCACTTCGATCTTCTTTACCTCTTCTCCTCCCGCTATCTTCGGCATTTCTATCTGGAGCACGCCGTTCTTGAACGTTGCATCTGCTTTATCCATATCTACCGCTGTTGGTAGTGGTATAGACCGGTAGAATCTTCTGTAACTCCTCTCTCTTCTGATGTATCCTCCCTCCTCCTCTTCCTTCTCTTCCTTCTTATCCGCACGGATTTCGAGCGTGTCTCCTACGATATTTATAGAAATGTCCCCCTTTTCAACGCCAGGCATGTCAGCAGCTACGATAACCTTACCCTCCTTTTCTCTTATATCCACGTAGGGTGTAGCGGACTCAGCGAGTGCTTCTCCTGTTACACCAGGCAGTGCTCTCCTACCTATATAGTCCCGTCCAACATCTCCAAACGCCCTTTCCATCCATTCTTCCATCTGTCTCAACTCTTCAAATGGGTCCCATATATGCCTTCTTCGCCATACCATTTCTCATCACCTCTTATATTACAATTACTACTTGTAGAAGTACTTATATATAAATGTTAAGCCTGCCCTCATACTACACTAATTCCCGGACAAATAAATAGGCATCGCAAACTGTTAATGTGCATTTTTATTTTGTTTATTTACTATTAGTTCTTGCACCTATGTATTAACCATAAAATATGAATCGCAAGAATGCTATAATCGCTGTGCTCTCTATCCTTTTAATTCTCTCTCTATCCACATCGTACCATGTCTATCAAGAGCAGCAGCGCGTAATAGAACTGCAAGAAGGCATTATAGAGAAGCTTACCCGTGCTACGATAGCGGAAAAGCAAACAGTTACACCTCTTTCTGAAGGTGTGGGTTGCGCTAATATCGTTGCTGTACGCAGCGATAACCATTTAGGTGTTATAGGCACGGTGCACGTGGAGCTAAAAGACGGAAATGGTAACGTCCTGGTTAATACGAATCCGTTTACTGATCCCACAACGCAATATTCGGTAAGAGAAGCGGCAAAAGTCGCTGTTGACTACACAAATATAAACGCCACGAATGAAGATATATCAATATATTTTGATATAAATGGCACTTTGATCGGCGGTCCATCAGCCGGTGCCGCTATTGCCGTTGCCACCATAGCTGCGATAGAAGGAAAAGATGTAAGACAGGACGTGGCTATTACAGGTACTATCGAAAAAGGTGGATATATAGGGCAGGTGGGAGCTGTGCTTGAAAAGGCAGAAGCGGCGGAGCAGAACGGCATGAATCTCTTTTTAGTGCCAAAAGGGCAGAAGAAACTGACTTATCACGAGCGTAAGATAAAGGAGTATGATATACTTGGTATCACGTTTGTAAGAGCATATTACACACCAAAGGAGATAGACCTCGGTGAATATATGAAAGGGAAGATGGAGGTGGAAGAGGTATCAACTATTGGTGACGTGGTTGCGTATATGATCTTATGATTTAGCTAACGTTTCTGCCGGGCAGGTAAATGCTGTCATTGACAAACTTGCCCGTCCTATCCACTTGATTATAGTACACTAACAGGGAGAATATAAAGATGAAAAAGCCGCTATTCGACGACATCGGAAGTTATCCACTACCCGAAGGGACAACAAAGGACTGGGTAGAAGCAGCATTTGCCGACATACATTCGCATAGAAATGCGTTATACGGAATAATAACAGAAGCAATGAGACAGAAACTAAACGCAGGTGTTGAAATCCCCACATATCCACAATTCCAGAACATGATCTCTCAGTTTAACGATCCGATTCTGGACACAGAGAGGACAGAAGCGCCACTGCTAATAAAAGAAGAAGAGGCAAGAATAATAGAACTGTACGCCTTAGAGCAGATGGCTGCGGAGTACAGAGAGGAGAAGGGCGAAAAGCTAAAGCTCCGGATATGCGTTACCGGTCCGATAGAGCTGTACTATAAACAGTTCCCGCCTCCGGTATACATTGACGTGCTATCAAACATTGCGAAATCGGTGGGAAGGTACATAAAACATGCGGTAGAGAATGCGAAGAATTACGAAGTGAAGTGCGCTTCCCTGGACGAGCCAAGCATGGGCTTAGACCCCCGTATAGAAGAGGAGGGCGTAATTACTGCTCTTGGGCTTGCCTCCCAGTACGCGGCACAGAAGGGTGTTGATATACAGATACATCTCCATTCACCCATCTTTTATGATACCGTATGCCAGGTAGAGGGTATAAACGTGATAGGCGTAGAATCCGCAGCTAATCCTTCGCTTTTAGCATTGATAGATAAGACACAACTGGAGAAATACGATAAGTATCTACGCATCGGCGTATCAAGAACTGACATATTCAGTATGGCTGCGGAATATAACGAAACACATCATACGAACGCATTTAAGGATAAAGGCGCTTTGGAGACCATAATTAATGACTATAACAGTCCTGAACAGGTAAAGAAGCGATTGGCAAATGCCTATTCTATCTTTGGTGACCGCATAGGATATGTAGGTCCTGATTGCGGTTTAGGCGCTTTTACCACTCAGGAACTGGCATATTTGCTGCTGAAGAACACGGCAGAGGGTTTAAAGTACTTTTATGCTGATTCAAGATGATAAAAGCGATAATATTTGATCTGGATGGTGTACTGTTAGATTCGGTAGAGCGTGATATGGCTATTACCATTCGCGTGTTCAATGAATTTGGGTATTCGATTACCCGGTCCGATGAAGAACACATCATTGGATGGCATCCTGAGGACCGCATAAGTTTCTTCGCTAAGAAATTCAATATACCAGAGCAAGAGCAGCGATTGATCGTGGAGCACGAGAAGCGTCTTTACCGTGAACTCTGGGACTCCACTTCTAAACTGCTTCCCGGAGTAAAACAGACCTTAGATATACTGAAAGATAAAGGACACATTCTTGCGATTGCTACTACGTCCACAAGGGATTCTGTAAGTAAATTCATACGCAAATTCCGGCTTCATGGCTATTTCACACTGATATTAGCCAGAGAGGACGTATGCAGCCGAAAGCCTGATCCCGATATATATATCAAGGCGCGTGATAAACTCGGCTATTCGACTGAAGAGATAATAGTAGTAGAAGATACGGAAATAGGGGTAAGTGCGGCAAAATCAGCGGGCTTGACATGCGTGGCAGTACCAAATAAATACACAAAGAGCCAGGATTTTTCTCTTGCTGATTATGTCATTAACTCAATTGCTGAGCTTACCCGGATAGAATAGAAATTGCAACTATTTAGTGTATTTGCATTGCATGCAATGCTTTCATACAGAAAGAAGTGAAGACATCAATCAAGAGAAAATCAAAAATGATAGCCACAGAGGTCATAGAGGACACAGATGGAAAATACACGGTGCTACTCTGTGGCAAAAAAAAAATATACCTTATGTACAGAGAAATTTCAAGAACAAAATAGAATCAACTATTGACACAGATTAACGCTGATTAACACGGAAAAAATTTAACAAGTTCTGATTTTGTTCTGAGCGCAGTCAATATCTTCTCAGCCTCGCGATAACGCAACTTAATCTCGAAGAATGCAAATTCTATAAGAAGTTTTGTGTTGCCTATTCGCCGTCTTCCATAAAGAATTTCTTTCTTCCACTCATCCTCTAACAGTGAAATTTCCTCTTCCCTGTCTATAAATTTACTAATCATAATTTGTTCTAAACACGATTAGTATTTAAATCTTTGATTAGGTTTTCTGACACAGATTTACACGGACTTATTCAAGTTTAACATTGTTGATTTTTAACATCTATCTGCATTAATCTGTGTCTATAATTTATGCCTCTGCGTTCTCCGTGTGCTCTGCGGTGAAATGTGCCATCCCACCCAAATAAATCTTATACCGCCCTAATTTACCGCCGTAATTCCCTGCTGATATTTTCAC
>JAOZPO010000065.1 GCA_029932715.1 Halobacteria archaeon
AAGTCGTGTACTTCGCATTCGGATTTGAAGGAATAAACAACGCGGCTGATAGGAATACGGTGATGGATCGGGTTGTGTCGTGGTTGATTGTCAACATTCCGCCTGTTGCAATTGCAAAATCCGACCACAGATACAACAACGTTGGTTCTAAATACTCATGCATGTGTTCGCAATCACGGCAGAGTACGTGAACATTTCTGTTTCCACTGTTACAGGTTCGATAGTGCACGAAAAAGCGGGAATATACCTTTACGGTGCGAACCATTCCGTTATATCGAATAACAGTATATCAAATTGCTACTACGGCGTCCGCGTGTCTTCTCTGTTGTACTGCGACATCAAAGATAATTAGGCTGCAATCTATTATTATATCTACTCTAACTTCTTCACATACATATCATCATAAATAGCTCCTTTCGGCGTGAGCGTGCTCCGCTTCAATTTTAGCTCTTCCACCTGCACCGCTCCTACTTCTACATCCTTCAGCTCCATTATCTTATCCACCATGCGTACTATTTCGCCCCGCGACCCCGCATGCGAAAACGTCTTCACACGACAGATCGTAACGTGTGCACTGAACCTCTTTTCCATTGGAAATCCCAGAGTGCTCAGCCTTGATTCTACATCATCCTGCAACGCCTTCAACTCTTCCACACCCTTCGTTATTCCCACCCATACAACCCTGATGTTTCTTACCTTTTCCGGCGATGCTTTCGGGAAGTAGCCCACACCACTCAACGCTATTTCAAACGGTTCCTGTTTTATTACTGATAATTCTCCTTTGATTGCCTCTATCTTATCCTCTGGTACTTCACCCATGAATTTCAACGTTTGATGCGCCTGCCACGGATTCACGAACTTCAATTTTAGCCTGCTCTGATCTACATCCAGATGCATAAATTGATGCTGCAATTCCTTTAGCTTTCCCCTTATCTCCTTTGACAGGTCCACTGCGATAAACGTTCTCATAACACTTCTCCTTTTTACAAGAAGAAAACCGGTGCTAAAAGTAAACTTATAAATTTCTTTGATCAACCTTTCTTTTCCAAAGAAAGGTTGTTTGGTAATGCTTTTCGCTCTAAGAAACGGCTTAACTTTAAAACCCTTCTAATATTGCTCTTCCTCTTCTCTTCTGCTCGTTCCTGGTATGTTCGTATCGCCCGGAGGAAATCAATGCGCCGGAACATCGGCCAAAACGGTGCGCAGAAATACGCTGCACATTCATTGCCCAACGCTTGCCAGGGCACGAAATTGCTCAATCTCATCTCTCCGCCTGTTCTTATTATCAAATCCACAGCCGTCTTCGCTGCCTGTACTGAACCGTCATTCTCCAGCTCGTTTATGTATAAATGCTTTGATACCGTCTCTTCATCTATATCATCCACAGATAGCAGACCCTTGTTCACTTTAGCCCCTATTACTCGCACGGAATCCACTATCTCCATTCTTCCACTATAGGCTAACGCGATATACAACTTGAATCGCGTATAATGCTCTGTTGCAAGTTCCGCTTCCCTTATTTCTGCTCTTACCGATTCTGGCAGCAAACTGATATTCCCTATTGCTCTCACCCGCACACCATGTTTATGCACTCGCTCGTCCTGTCTTATCTTCTCGAACTCCACACGCATCAGCTCAAATAATTGCGCTCGCTCTTCTTCCGTCCTGCAAAAGTTCTCAATAGAAAAGGCATATATCGTTAGCTGTTTTACACCTAAACCAAAGCACCAGTCTATCACTTTTTCTGTTATACCAGCACCATATTGATACCCCTGCTTCGTTGAAATCCCTATCTTCTTCGCGTATCTTCTATTACCATCCATGATTATCGCTACGTGCCCGGGCAATTTCCGCTCTAACACCTCCTCTTCCAGCATCTTCTCGTATCCGCCGTATGCCCGCCCTCGCAACCAGTTACGCAGTGCTTCTATCCTCATGTTCATCTATCCATCACGCACCTGCACCACCAATTCTGAAGTCCATTACTTTTGCCTTCATTGAATAAATGTCCACAAGCGTTGCACATCCCGGTACAGGATTTATGTTCAGCTTCTTTTGATACGGTGTTTGTGATTGCCATGTACCGGAGTTCACAAGCAGCACGCCTCGATATTTCCTTATTCCCACTGTATGTGTGTGCCCGCAATGGAATATATCGGGTACCGGGTCTATCACACCATAGTCATGCCCATCAGGCACAATAGAAACACTATTGCCGTATATCGGTGCTACATGCCGTTTCTTTAGCATTTCCTCCATCATTTCGTCTGGTTTTGAATACTGCAGCCGCGATACCGAGCTGACGAAATCATCGAATGATTGCCCGTGATACATCAGTACTAACCTGCCACCTATTCTTATGTACGCAGGGTTACTCACGAAATACGTATTAGCAGGGAAGTAGCTCTGTAAGTTCACAGGCAGAGCAGGCTGTGGCTCCACATTTGTAACTGCATCGTGGTTCCCCGGTGCGATCACCACGTGTATATGCGCAGGAATACTGTGAAAATACCGCCCTGCAATTTTATATTGCTCCTCTACATCAGTAATTGACAAATCATCTTCCTGCGCCGGATAGACCCCTATTCCATCTACTATATCGCCGGCAACAATCAAATATGCAATGTTAATACTTTTGGCTTCTTCTTTCAGCCACTGTATAAAGCTATTCCAGGTCTCTTCCAGAAATGTCTTGCTACCTACATGCAGGTCGGAAATAAAAACCGCATATACTGACTCTTCAGAATTCTGAGATGGTATGGATAATGAAGATTGTGAAGACGAAGAGGGGATAGGAACATCAGGATGTACAACCCTATTACCAAACAGAAAACCGCCTTCTAATAGAGAACCAGTAACGCCTAATATTTCATCCGGGACTATCTCCTCATGAGGATGCAGGATCACCGGTATATGCCCGGAAGGGTCTTCCAGGTCTACCCTGAGATTACCTTTTGCCGTTTTATTCACTGACGAGACCATTCCGATTACTGAAACCTCTTCGCCCGGCTTACCATTCTTTATAATTCGTATCTGACGATAGCTCATCCTCCTTTTTACTATATCACTCAATTTCTCGTATCTATAAATAAAATGTGGTAAGAAATCTTTGTATTCAATACCTCTGCCATTACCGGAGAACGATTTAATTATAGCAGGTGCTGCTTGTCTTTGGAACTCACCTGCTCCCTCTTCTACTCCATTATTTTTAATACATGTAGCTATCTGTTCGGGGGAGATAACAAATACCGAAGAACCTAACGAATTAGCCACTGTTTCGGCTATATCCGTGATGTTAAAGTTCCTACCCCCGCATTCTTCCTCATAATGACTTAATAGATCAATAGCCCCCGGCTGTACCTGTAATCCTAAATCTGCAAACCGCTTTACTATTTCTATCTCCCTGTACTTGCCACTTTTTGACGCTATCATTCCGCATATACACTTTGCGGTGCCTTTTTCACAACCATTGCTTCACTTTCGATTCAAGATGAGGCTTTGGCAAAGCACCCTGTATTACATCTACTGGTTCACCATTTTTAAAGATGAACATCGTTGGTATAGCCATTATTGCAAAGTCCGTAGCTACTTTCGGGTTCTCATCCACATTCAGTTTACCAAATACTACTTTACCTGCATATTGCTTCGCCAGTTCTTCTATTATCGGTTCAACCATTTTGCATGGTCCGCACCAGGGAGCCCAGCAATCCACAACGACCAGTGGATATTTTTTTACTATTTCTACAAAGCTATTGTCGCCCATTACCATTGGATGGTCTATTATTCCTTCTCCTCCTTTTCTCCTCTCTTCCCTTACCTTTATCTTCGCTTCCATTTCACGCATTTTCCGCTCCTTTAACCTCTCTATCTCCAGATCACGAGTTATCCCGCCCTTTTCTTCCATAAGTCATGTCACCTTCTATGTGATTTGTCCATTCAATAAAGTTATGAAATCTTAATAGATTTAAATATGCACCCTCAAAACTTAAAACCTTTTCCCTTTTCACCGTTCTATTGCGCTGTTTGATGATTACATGGCTACAGAACTTGCGGCACTACATGCCATAACCCAACCGTTATAAGCTCTAAAAATAGATGTACCGTATTGTGGTTGCCTCTAAACGGTCATCGCCCTCGTTATGAGTGGCATACCGCAGGGACCGTGCAATACGGCTTGGTATTGTAGCCCTTCATTTGCCATAGTAATCATCCTCCGCGCATTCTGCGATGTCATACTACTCTTCGAAAAGGGCGGTTATATATTCGCATTTTTAATATTTAAAGATAGCAGTATAACGTACATGAAAGTTTCTGGTATCTTTCACTCCTCTGCCGCTGCGTTTCGTTTAGCAATTGGCACAGAAAAAGCTTTCTCCACCGAAGGGCGGTGAATGGCATTGTAGGAGCAGAAGGGGATTATACGTCCATCTGGTGTGGCATAATGAATACCGCACCGTTTAACACGTTCCAAATCGAAATTATAAGCATCCTGGAAGTGCATTGCACCGATAAAAAGCGTTTTGCGATGGAACTCAGCAAGAGCATCACGATTACCCTTCTCTAATATATCAGTAAGAGAGGAGAAGTTTTTATTGAATGTCTTAGGCGCTTTCTCCCGATCTATAAACTTCCCGCCGGACGTTACCAGCTTTGCCATCGTCTTCAATTTACCCATCCTCGATTTCTTTATCTCTTTCGCACCCTCCTCTAGGAACTCCATCAGCCCTTCTACATCCACGAATTCCGTTATCGGTATGTACTTACCGTCCTCAATAAACACATACGTTGCGGCACCGCAGTGCGGATGTACGGTAAACTCCAACTGAGGTTTTCCTTTCCATGCCTCCACGAAATAAGAGAAGGGGACAACAAAAGGCACGGGATAGAAACTTTCACGTGGTATTTCGCCGTCCGTCTGTTCCTCTAAGAGCTTTATGAAATCAGGAATTGTTATCCTCCCTTGTTTCCTTTCCGACTCGTCTATTCTACCTTCAAAGGAGATAGGCTGCACATTCACGCCCCTTACCACATCCAGGTTCTTTACCGCAAACTTTACTATATCGCCTATTTGATGCTCGTTCACGCCTTTCATTAGCGTGGGCACAAGCACAACACTATGTAAGCCGCCTCGACGGCAGTTCTCAATCGCTTTTATTTTCGTCTTTAACGCTGGTATACCACGTAAAACCCTATACGGCTCGTCCGTCACACCATCAAATTGTAAATACACGGTATGCAAGCCCGCTTCCTTTAGATCACGACAGAACTGCTCGCTCTTCGCAAGTGCTATTCCATTTGTAGCAACCTGAACATGAGGGAATCCGATTTTACGTGCCATCTTTATTATATCTGTAATACCTTCTCTTATCGTTGGCTCTCCACCTGCAAATTGAACTGCGGGGCAAGGCGGGACCTCACTCCTGAGTAGTTTCATCATCTCTTCCAACTGCTTCATCGTCGGCTCGTAGACATAACCAGCAACAGCGGCATTTGCAAAACAGGTAGGGCATCGCTGGTTGCACCTGTTTGTCAGGTCTATAATCGCGAGCATTGTTGAACTCTTATGCTCCGGGCACAGCCCACAATCAAACGGGCAGCCCTGTTCTGTCTCTGTTAGCCTAATTCCTGCTTTGCCCTCGTACTGCCAGTTTGCGAATTTGTGATATAGCTCGGCATCTGACCAGTACGTGTCCTCGAATTCGCCATGCTCTTCACACTTCTTCTTTATCAGTATTTTGCCATTGGATTCATATACTTCCGCATCTATCACTTTTAAACACTGCGGGCACAGTGATTTCGTTCTCATCTTCCACTCGTTCATTTGTTATCTATATCCTTGTACATATCATCAACAGTTCTAATAAAAGAGGGTGTATATTTGTATATATAAAGTTAGGTGATGTATCTCGTAGCTATCTTAAATGGAGCAGGGTATAATACATGTATGGTGACCAAACAATGAACGATAAGTTAACCGCCACAGAAACCGTAGAAGGGATAAAAACAGGAGATATATCGTGTGAGGACTTATTATCTAAAATCTATGAGCGAATAGCGCGAAGCAAACTGAATTGCTTTATCACGTTAAACAAGGAAGATGCTCTTGAACAAGCGATAGAAGTGGATAAACACAGAACAGAGGAACAGTACAGCCGAAAGAAACTGCTCGGCGTGCCCATAGCCATTAAAGACAGCATATCAACGAAAGGCATTCAAACCACCTGCGCATCGAATATTCTTACAGGTTATGTCCCACCTTACGATGCCACGGTAATAGAGGCACTGAAACGAGAAGGTGCGATAATATTAGGAAAGACGAACATGGACGAGTTTTGTATGGGTACATCAACAGAAACGAGTTATTACGGAGCAACGAAAAACCCGTACGACCTCCACAGAGTGCCTGGTGGGTCTTCCGGTGGCAGCGCAGCGGCAGTAGCTGCGGATGAGGCTGTTCTCGCTATCGGGTCCGATACCGGTGGCTCTATCCGCTGTCCCGCTTCGTTCTGTGGCATCGTGGGATTGAAACCCACTTATGGTCTCGTCTCACGGTACGGACTCATTGCGTATGCGAACTCACTGGAACAAATAGGACCAATGGCAGCGAGTGTAACCGATACTGCACTACTCTTAGAAATATTATCGGCAAAGGATGAACGAGACAGTACGCAAGTAAAGCTAAATAATAACGCATCTACGAACTACTGCTGCCACTGGATAAGTGACAACGATGAAACAGGGGGCATAACGGGTATGAAGATAGGGGTTCCGAAGGAGTTCATCGAGGGCGTTTCGCCCGAAGTAGAAAAACTCGTTTGGGATGCAATACAGAAATACGAGGGTTTAGGAGCTACATACGAGCAAATAAGCATGCGGAACATGAAATATGCTCTCGCTTCCTATTACATCATTGCGATGTCCGAGGCGTCATCGAATCTTGCACGGTTTGATGGGTTACGTTACGGACTCAGAACGGAAAAGGATGAAGACTGGCACACTACATTTTCGCAGATACGGAGTAAAGGGTTTGGAGAAGAGGTGAAGCGACGGATTATTCTCGGTACCTATGCACTTTCGGCAGGTTACTACGGTAAATATTATTTGAAGGCGTTAAAAGTACGTACATTGATAAAGCGTGAATTCGATACTGCTTTGAAGAAGTATGATATGTTAGCGATGCCGACAATGCCGTTTGTTGCTTTTGAACTGGGAGAGCGAATAAAAGACCCGCTTTCGCTTTATCTCGCGGATGTTAATACGGTACCCATTAATTTGGCTGGTGTTCCTTCTATATCCATTCCGTGCGGGTTCTCCAATGGGTTGCCCGTAGGTTTGCAGCTTGTGGGTACGCATTTTGATGAGGATAGGATATTGAAGGCAGCTTTTGATTACGAACGGGAATCGGGAATCTGATATTTCTGGATTGGATTCTCTAAGCTCGTTTCACCACCAGTGTCAAATTCAAGTCATTATCCACTATCTTCTCATATTTACCCATTATATGCGGCTTTATCTTATCCAAATCAGTTGTCCCTGATATTATCTCGCTAATCAACTCGCCATCCTTGAATACCCTCACCACGCCGTCACTCTCTGATACAACAATAGCCACGGCGTCCGTTTGTTCGGTAATAGACGCGGCAGCCATGTGCCTGGTGCCAAATCCCATTGGAAGGTTTATGTTCTGCGAATTCGCTTCTATGTACCTCGCTGC
>JAOZPO010000066.1 GCA_029932715.1 Halobacteria archaeon
AATATACCTGTGGCAACGACCGAAGGTGCTCTCGTTGCATCGGTAAATCGTGGCTGCACAGTGATAAACAAATCCGGTGGTGCAGTATCACTGGTTATAAAAGAAGGAATGGCACGGGCACCTGTTTTGAAGGCACGAACTATAAGGCATGCAAAAGAAGCACTTGAATTTATCAATCGTAACAAGGCTAAACTGAAGGAAAAAGCAGAATCAACCTCGCGATTTCTTAAATTAGAAGATATACAGCACTGGATTATTGGCCGGAGCTTGTTCATAAGGTTCGTTTATAAAACAGGTGATGCTATGGGTATGAACATGGTTACTATTGCTACTGATGCTGCTATCAAGTTTTTAGAATCAGAAACAGGCCTAAAGCATGTAGCTCTCAGCGGGAACGCATGCGTGGACAAGAAATCGTCTGCATTGAACCTTATTCTTGGCAGGGGTAAAACGGTAAGTTCTGAGGTTGTCCTGAGACGAGAAGAGCTAAAAAATGTACTGAAGACTACACCAGAGGCAATGGCGGACATCGTGTATCGGAAATGTCTGCTGGGCAGTGCCCTGGCTGGATCCTATGGGTTTAATGCACAGTTTGCTAATGTCATTGCCGCTATATTCATTGCAACGGGTCAGGATGCCGCGCATGTGGTTGAGGGCTCACAGGGGTTTACTACTGCAGAGATTACAGAAGAAGGCGACCTTACATTCTCTGTTACTATCCCTTCGTTACAGGTAGGCACAGTGGGTGGCGGAACCGCGTTAGACACACAGCGAGAAGCTTTGGAGCTAATCGGTGTTCACGGCGCTGGCGAGTCCCCAGGTACTAACGCATTAAAATTTGCGGAAATTGTTGCTGCTGCCGTGCTTGCAGGCGAGATTTCGCTGATAGGTGCTTTAGGTGCGAGGCATTTAGCAGAAGCGCATGTGAGGTTGAACCGCTAAGCGGGTATTGGTGGGTTTTGAATTCCGCTATTTATATCTCTAAGCATTGATTATTTACTTATGGTGATGGAAATGGTAAGTGTCTTCATTGAAGCGGTGCCTGCGAACGTGCTTATTGCAAAAGCCGTTTGCAGCGATAACAGCGATAGCAATGGCAGTTATGTGAATTTTGGGCCACAGATAAGGCTAAGAGCGGATAAAAAACTCGTATTGAACCGTGAAACCATAGAACGTGCAATTAGTAGAAGATTAACGGAAAATGAATGGCAGAGTGTTACACTGAATCACACCGGAGCCATCACGAAATTAGGGCATAGTGAGATTATATTCGAGGACTCAGAAGAATCAGAATTTATAGATGCGTATTGGGATAAGCGGCTGGAGCAATTAAAAAAAGATTTTAATGATTAAATCAAATAAGGAATTATGACAAAGGTAGAACTCGTTTACTGGAAGGATAAAATAGGTGGTGAAATCGAGAGACTTGAGACAGAGGCGTTCAGCTATGGCTTTACTATTGGTAATCATGGCGAGTGGGAGATGCTAATCGCGAAGGAGGAAAAGGAAGTGAAGAAGAACGAAGCTACAAACATAAAAATAGAGAAGGTGGAGATACCGCCGAAGTCGATAGCAGTGCCATGCCCCATAATGCGGCATGCACTTGGTATTGTCTCTTCGCTTACCAGCACAGGGAAACCGAAAGGAGTAGAGGAGAGGAGGCTTCTTGATGAGGTTATATTTCACCCATTATTTGATGGTAACATAAATAGAGGGGATTTACTCTGCGTGGTAAACGTATTTCATGCAGCGCTGGAGCAAAGACTTGCGAGGGGTGCGGCGGAGAAGTGGCTGCACGAAAGATACAGGTATTAGCTTTTGTCGGTGCTCCCGCGGCGGGTAAGTCAGAAGCGGCATCAATCGCAGTGGAGCTTTGTATTCCGGTCGTAACGATGGGAGATGAGATACGGAAAGAGTTAAAAGAGCGGGGTATGCCTCTGAACGATGAGAATGCGGGTAGAGTAGCAACAGAACTGAGAGAAAGGGAAGGGATGGATGCAATTGCAAAGCGGTGCATACAACGCATACAAGAGATAGATACAGGAGTCGTGCTTGTGGATGGTATAAGGGGTATAGCAGAGGTAGAAAGGTTTAAGGAAGAATTCGGTGACGATTTCCTGTTGGTGTGTATAGAAGCACCTTTAGATGTCAGATATGAACGGATAAAATCGCGGGGTAGGGGTGACGATCTATTAAGCCTCGAAGAGTTCAAAAGACGAGAGGAACGGGAGAATAGCTGGGGTATGGATGCAGCAATGGAGATAGCATCGCGGGTATTAAAGAACGAAAACAGCTTAGAGCAGTTTAAAGCGGACATAAAGTTCTTTTTAGAGCATTATTACCACTGCGTGTCTTAGCAGTTCATATCTGTTTCAATAAGCTTTAACTTACCCTACCTACTCTTCTTTACGGCATGAAATGGACATACGCCAGGGCGGGCGTGGATATAAGGAAGGAAGAGAGCGTAGTAAAAGCGTTATCGAGCAAACTAACACGCGGCAAAAGACTAAAGAGCTTTTCTGGACTTTTAGAACTGCCATTTGACACGCAGCATTTACTTGCTATTTCCACTGATGGCGTGGGCTCAAAAGTACTAATCGCCGCCCGGTTGAACAAATGGGATACCATCGGTATAGACTGCATTGCAATGAACGTAAACGATATTTACTGCGTAGGCGCAACGCCTCTTTCTTTTGTTGATTATATTGCGATGGAGAAAGCAGAAGAACGGATTGCCGCGGAAGTAGGAAAAGGGCTGGAAGAAGGGGCGCGAATATCTGGTATTTCTATTGTCGGCGGTGAAACGGCGATACTACCAGAAGTAGTAAACGATTTAGACCTTTCGGGTACTTGTGTGGGATACGTGCGAAAAGACAAGGTGATAACAGGCGAAGACATAGAAGTAGGCGATCTGGTTCTGGGAATGAAGAGCGCGGGAATCCACAGTAATGGGCTAACACTTGCGCGGAAAGTGATAGAAGCAGCAGGATTGGATTATAACGCGCCTTTCAGTTCAGAACGAAGCATAGGCGAGGAGTTACTTATGCCAACACGGATATATACCGAGGTGTTAGAGCTTTTGAATAGTTGTGAAGTACATGGTCTGGCGCATATCACCGGTAGTGGAATCTTAAAATTGGAAAGAATCACGGACTTCGGTTTCGAGATTTATAAACCGCTGGAACCGAATCCAATATTTACGCTCCTTCAGGAGAAGGGGCATATAGCGGATTTAGAGATGTATAAGACGTTCAACATGGGCATGGGATTCGCATCGGTTATCCCGGCAAGCGAAGAACGTACCGCAACGCGAATAACGGGCGGTGAAATCGTGGGTGAAGTCGTGGAGAAAGGATTGAGAGTAGGGGATATAGAAATATTGTAAATATTACGGTTATGAATGACATGAAAGGCGTAAAAGAAGAGCTTTCTGCGGTAGTGGATAACCCAGAAGAAGTTGCATTAGAATATCATTCGCGCTATAAAGGCAAGATAGAGATAGGACTGAAAGTACCGATACAGAGCTATGATGATTTCGCAATATGGTACACGCCGGGAGTGGCAAAGCCGAGCCTGGCGATAAAAGAAAGAAGAGCGCGAGTATATGAATACACAAACAAGGGCAATTCTGTGGCGATAGTCTCAGATGGCACGCGAGTGTTGGGTTTAGGTGATGTGGGAGCAGAAGCGGCGCTTCCCGTGATGGAAGGTAAAGCGATACTGTTTAAATATCTGGGAGGTGTGGATGCCTTTCCACTTTGTTTAGCGACACGGGATGCAGAGGAACTAATAAATGTGGTGAAATGGGTAGCACCTACTTTTGGCGGTGTAAATCTGGAGGACATAGCGAGTCCGAAGTGCTATTACATACTGGAACGGCTGAGGGACGAACTGAGTATGCCTGTATGGCATGATGACCAGCAGGGCACCGCATTGGTAATACTTGCAGGGCTGATAAATGCTTTAAAAGTAGTGGGTAAGAGATTGAACGAGGTAACGATCTCGCTGATAGGTGCGGGTGCAGCGAACATAAACGTTGCGAAATACCTCTGCATGGCCGGTGCGAAATATGGAAATATAGTGATGGTGGATAGCAAGGGAATATTGAATCATGATAGGGTGGACGTGAAGGGCGATAAAAATAAGTGGGAGATGTGCGAGAAGACGAACAAAGCGGGTAGAATAGGCGGGATAAAGGAGGCTATGCGCGATACTGACGTTTGCATTGCGCTTTCGACGCCGGGACCAGGTATCATTAAAAAAGACTGGGTAGCGGGTATGGCAGAGAATGCGATAGTATTCGCGTGCGCAAATCCCGTACCGGAGATATTGCCCGGGGAAGCGAAAGAGGGTGGAGCCAGAATAGTTGCCACCGGAAGGTCGGACTTCGAGAATCAGACGAATAATTCACTGGGCTTTCCTGCGGTCTTTCGCGGTACTTTAGACGTACATGCTACGCGTATAACAGACGAGATGTGTATAGAAGCTGCGAATGCAATAGCGAGATATGCAGAGGAGAGTGGTATAAGTGAGGAATACATAATACCAAGCATGGCTGAGAAGGAGATGTACGTATCTGAGGCTGTTGCCGTGGGCAAGAAGGCGATAGAGCAAGGAGTGGCGGGGGAAAAAATGAGTGTGGAAGAGTTAGAAAAGGAGGTGCGAAAGAAGATAGAGAGAGTTGAGGGACAATCCCCCTGAGTCTTCGGCTTCCAATCAACATCTTCACTAATCCTCTCTTGCTCAATACCATCAATGTATTCCGGAGAACTTTCCCATAGGATTTTTAGAATCAACTCGAATTTGATGATCCAGCGCGATTCGATTTAAAATTTGATAGGGAGATAAAAGGTAAGAGATGAAGGATATATAAAGTCAAAACGCCCACCAGCCAAACTTGTTGACCCATACTACACCCCACAGGTTGACCAATACTGAGATGACCATAAGAACTTTGTGGTGCCACCTGATTCTTTCTCCCATGCCCTTCACCGTAAGTATATACAGAAAAGGATAGAAATCCATTGCATATCGGTATCCGAAACCCCAACCTGAACATCCCTTACAGAATATCACCGCAGCTACGGCCATTATAGCAAGCCAGCATGCCCATGTGATAGCCTCCTTCCTATTTGATCTGAAGGCGTAAATAAACGCAGGTGTCGTCACCCATATCGCCATGCCAGTCCACAGGGGGAGCACGAATGGCGGTTCAGGAGTGAACACCGGCAGCCCCATTAATATAGTCGCTAAATTACAAGGTATATAAGCTAAACTGAACAGTCCCTCGCTAAACCAGGGTTCATCCAGGATGCCGGGTATCAACCAATACGCCACATCAAATGGCGTGCCAAATCTGATAAAGTTGTAGAGCATATTCAAACTGACGAAAACAGATGCTCCTGCAAACATCTTGAGTAAAGGTAACACTGACTTTGACACGTTCCAGCGCTGGTTAAAAACAATTATCACGGCAAAGAAAACGAGGGTGAGTATCGTTGGCAGTCGGCACCAGTAAGACGCTCCAACAAGCAGACCCACCAGCATTGGCCGCCCTCTATTCAGTGATTCGTGTATTGCCATAAACAGGAAAAACACCGACATTACATGAGCTAAGTACCAGGCCGAACCCACACTGGTAAGATACCAGAAAATCGTGCCAAATCCGAATAATACTGCCAGCCATACATGCGTGCTTTCGTCTACATTCACAACATCTTTAGCAACTACACACGCCATTACTACACTCAGACTACCCACAAACACAGAAACCAACGTTTGATTTAGACCTGTACCAAACACTGCAACCAGGGGCATCATCACGACCGCCGGAAATGGTGGATAAACTACATAGAACCCCCTGTCACATGGGATTAGCTCGTTCAGCCATGACGGCTGTTCCAGCAGAAATAGTCTGCCGTGCAAGAACGCATCGGACAACCTGACATAGTAGTCGTAGTAAGTTGGGTGCCCCTCACCCGCCAACCAGAAAATTACAAAAGACAGGAAGAATAGCAACAAATACATTCGATTAGACGTAGTCACAATCTTTATCCGCTCCTTCATCAGATCAAAAAAATCCATAATCTTAATTAAAACTCTATTAGTGAAGGTAATCTTGTGGTTATAAAAGGACTATAGTTCCAAATCCAGTTCAAAACTCGCCAATAATAGCGATAATCTCTATTATTACACTTACGCTTTTCTCTATTCTCATCTATTTTTTTTATAAAAGGAACTAAACAAATAAAACAGACATAAGAAGAAGCGAAAATGAAAACTAAAACCGGAATAGGAATTGTATTAGCAATATTACTGATAGTGGCCGCTGTGGTTGCGTATTCGGGCTATTTCGAAAAAACATCAGAGTTTGATATGCAGATTGTTGATATCGAAGTTGAAAACCCGAAACCATCATTATTAAACGATAGAGCCGTAACAATTGACCCTGGTGAATCCGTCGCACTCCGCGTCACAGTTCAGAATAAAGGCGAAGAGATTATTTATGGAAACGCCTACGGTGTTGGTGTAGAGATAGTTTACCCGAAGGAGGGAGCAAAATACTGGAAATTGCCCGCTGAACGATTAATAGAGATAGACCTGGGTCCAGGTGGAAGATCAAGTTATGGTTTTATCGCATGGAATAGAAAAGAACTCCCTTTTAGTGGAACTTTTAAAATTCACGCTTATATCAAATCAGTGCAGAATGGTGAAAAACTTGTTCGAAGCGATAACGTGACAATTGAATTACGACCCCCAACATCAACGCCAGTACTAACAGCAGAAACTGAAACGTCATCACCTGGATTTAAAGCTATATTCGTAATTATGGCAAATATCTACAGGAGTTCTTTCTGAAAAACTTCAAATCCGCTTTTTCGAAATACAGTTCCTGAATCACCCTTTCCAATTCTTCACCGGTCAATGGTTTTGCTTCTGCGCCTTTCAATACCGCTGAAGCAGTTTCTCCATACCGAGCCCACTGCCCCTTTGACTCGTTTCGGAATCGGATATATTCAGGAATCGCCTTTTCAACACCCACTATATCCTGAAACTGATACTTCTCGTAGAAATACTTCCGGTCCTGGCTATGAGAAACCTTTTTTAAAAAAAAAGGTTTATCAAAAATGCTTCGCAGTCCTTCTTCCCGTTTCCCTTTGGATTTTCCACCTCGGTTGGGACATCCACGATGTCGAGCATCTGAAGCGACCGAGAAACGACCCCATTATCGTACTCGCCACCGTTGTCGTGATGGAATAATTCTGGCTTGCTATGCAACCTAAAAGCTCGAAGGATAGTTAACACCACAAAATAGGAATGTTTCTTCGGGAATACGCAAAGAGCCCTGTAACCTCTCGAGTAGTCGTCTTCAACTTAAATTTGGTGTATTAGCGATCCGTTCTCAAGTGTAACTTCCATGGTGTCCGCGTGATACATAACATAAGGTCTGGTTTTTTCATAAAATTCCACTTTCTCATCAATTTTTTGGCATTTTGGGGCCCCTTTTGGAATCGTGTTCTGGTAATTGCTGCAGGTTAAAGCCAGATATTTCACTTGTTATAGTACACTCCTCAGTCAAATAATTCTTCGGTCTTCCTTTCGCAAACTCTTTTGAACGCTTTCCTATCTCATCCTCATAAACATCACACAGCCTCTTATAGG
>JAOZPO010000067.1 GCA_029932715.1 Halobacteria archaeon
CAAAATCGCTTTTTAATAGCCCCAGTTCCCTTATCGTTGGCACGGTCAATCCCACCGCGGAGGTTGAGAGCACGAGCGCAAGATATAATCCAAAGCCCAGTTTAGTCGTCAGGAATATCGAAATACCGAGCGTGATGATAAAGATGAAAGTTCCGAAGATAAATAGTTTAGCACCATGAAGCTCAACCTTAGAAAAATCTATCTCCAGACCTACTAAAAACATCAGATATATAAGTCCAAAGCTCGCAAGAAAGTCTATAATTATTCGCCCTTCTGCTTCGGGTGAGAACCCCAAAAGCCCAAGTAGGATTCCGCAGATGATTTCTCCAACCACTGCCGGGACGCCTATTCTACCAGAGAGAATAGGAATGATGAATGCGAATACCGCTATCGCTAATAATAGGATATAGGGATTCATGATTAGGGTCATAAGCATCACACAACCGTTAGAACAGAACAGGGAGCGTCATTTACTATTTTCCTGATCAGGTCTGACCTTATGACTCCCGTTCCTCTCCATGGAATAACTGCGAGTTCGTAATTACTGCTTTTTACCTCTTTTACCGCTTCTATATTCGGATTACCTTCTACCCATTTTTCAATAATACGCACATTCCCCTTTTCTCCCCCTTTTTTGAGCTCCTCAATCAACTCACCTAAAACATTCTCCAGAATGAGCAAATGCAAGTCAGCCCCGCACGAATGAGCTACCTGAACAGCGTACATTCCTACACTCTCTGATGCCTTTGAAGAATCAAGAACTGCAAGAATGTTTTTGTAATAGCTGAACGTTCGCGCTACAAGTACCGGACAGGAAGCGCATTTTATTAGCTTCAAAACTACACTGCGATTAAACAACTTATCTAAGA
Source organism: Halobacteria archaeon (assembly GCA_029932715.1). Lineage (GTDB taxonomy): Archaea > Halobacteriota > Syntropharchaeia > Alkanophagales > Methanospirareceae > QENJ01. The sequence continues at coordinate 870 of JAOZPO010000067.1, forward strand.
TACCAAGCTCTTCATGGTCTATTATTATACAATCGGGATAATACAAATGCTCTTTTACTATGTCTAATATTATACAGCCGCGATAATGCAGGTGTTTTTTTATAATGTTCATCATCTTTTCCTCTTCTATCAATATCCTGAGTGGCACACCCAGTTCCATTGCTTCGAATTCCATCTTACGCCTGTCTACACCAGGGAAGGATACAGCAGTGACCTCCGCCCTCGCGGCGGAAGCAACGAACAAAGCTTCCTTGAACGCATTCTCCACTGTATCACTACTCATAATAGGAACGAGGATTTTTTCAAAAGGCGTACGAATTTTGGCGCGTGCACCAAAACCAGGACGTATCATATCACCAATAAGATTTGCAACTATCTTTGTAGGAAACATAATGGATTCAACGCCCAGTTTCTGGAATCTCTCACTATCTTCCGGGTTTTCTACGCGAACGATTATCTTCGGAACTTTGTATTTCTTCGCAATAGCCGCAGCTCGGTAATTGATGTCGTCATTGCTCGTGAGTGATATAAAAGTCTCGACATCTTCTAAACCCACCAGGGTTAATAATTCTTCGTTGCTTCCGTCACCTATAATCACCTCTACACCCGCTAATTCTGATAGCTCCTCACGCTTTTCACTGTTTATCTCAATGATTACAGATTCCGGCAACTGAGCAGCTAAATCCCTCCCTGCTCTTCCACCGCCAATAATGACATTCCTCATTTTCTCTTTCTTATTTTATCTCGCTTTCGACTTAAAAACTATCTGCTGATTCCACAGGTTTACCTCCGTGCATACAATGAAACACCGCCCGATAAGTCAGCACCCCTTCGCGTTAGGGCAAAATTTGGACCTACCCTGATATTCAGGGAGCATATATACCAAGTTCTACGTATTTCCCTTTTACGAATACGCAGTGTTTATTGACGTATTTGTACACCTCTTACCTGCTTTAGCCGACCTATTTCCTCTATTAAGTCCCCTGGTATGCTCTTATCGGTGATAATCGTAAGTTTCGGATCGTCCACGAGATATGGGTCGTCACTAACCGCTTGCCTTATGGAAATACCTCGTTTTGCTATTACCGAAGTCACATCCCCAAGTATCCCCTTCGCTTTCGCATCTTCTGGATGTATTATAATTACACTGAATCCCAGCAACGGTGCAACATCGGCAAGAAAAGCGATTGCACGTATGTTCTCAAATATCCTCTGTAACCCTGGGTCGCCCAGAATCCGTTTTACCGTTATTTCCACCACCCGCCGGTCCACGCCCACCTCGCTCGCCACCTGCGTGTACGGTATCGCGATTCCACCCGAAGTTACTTTGCCATTGGGACTTACTTGAAATCCTCGTTCTAATAATAGTTCTACTACCTTCCTCTGTGACGGTAACCCCCTGAACTTCTCTACTACCTCTCTCCACATCCCTCTATCCTTCTTATACCACTTCGAGACACTCCTAAAGCATCTTAATCGCTTTGCGTTCGTTGAAACATACCCCGCTGCCTTATCGGTATCTCCGTTTTGACAATATCTCGTCCTTTATTGCTTCTAATTTACTTGTTGTAGCTGTTACTTCTTTCTTCACTTCTTCTTCCACCGATTGCATGCTCACTCTCAAAGACCGCTCCTTCCGTTTTATATCTGTCTCTATCCTCTTCAACTGTTCAGCCACGCTTAAAAACAAAACAGCCAGCATCCCTACAAATATCACACACGACACTACAACCACTGGGTCCTTCGGTGTATAGTCATACACCAGTTTATAGACCATCACGAATGCAGAAACGACCATCACAGACGAAGATATTGCATCTCGTATTTCCATATTACGACACCAACCTCCTATTTGCCCCCTTTACTTAATAAATTTATGCACTGATTTATACAAATAATAATCTAATCCCCACTCTATTTAAATGTAATGGTAATGCAAAAGACAGTGCTCATCCTTGCTGGTGGACAGAGCATCAGGTTCCAACACCGTGATAAATGCTTCATCATATTGAATAACAAGCCGCTCTTACTGCATGCCATTGATAGCGTATCAAACGTGGCAGACGAGCTAATAGTGGCAGCACGCGATGAGATGCAGGGCAAACGAATCAGAGATGTGATACGCAACAAAAAAGTTAGGCTGGTTTTTGATACGTTAAAGGGAGTTGGTCCGCTTGCTGGTATACTGGCAGGTCTAAAAGAGGCTTCTGGCTCATACGCACTCGTCATCGGTTGCGATATGCCGTTTGTAAACGTACGTGTAGTAGAATTTCTATTCGAGCTTGTGTCCATGGGATACGATGCCGTGGTGCCGAGATGGGAAAACGGAATGCTGGAGCCGTTGCATGCTGTCTATCGCAGAGAGCCGATGCGTGTGGCGATAACAAGGGCCACAAAAAAACAGGACAGGGTGAATGTTTTTGATGCTTTGTCGTACCTAAAGAAAGTTGAGTTCCTTTCGATAAAGCGGCTAAAGGTGATTAATCCAAACTTAAATACGTTTACAAATATAAATACGCCTGAGCAGTTGGGGAGGTATGGGAAAGAACAAAGCGCAAATGAATGTTAAAATAAGCCACATGAAACTACATCAGGTTTTGGAACCTATTTTGATGTAGTTTGATAGGGTAGGTATGTAGAATGAACGTAGAAAAGACGGATGAGTATATAATAGTGCGCGGAGATTTCAAAGTACTGAGTTCCGCAGTCTATAACGGCGGTTATAGAGCGGCGAAAGCGATTTTAAATGTAACCGTAGCGCGAGATTTCAAAGGAGATGCCTTTGAACTATTCAATTCCTTCATCGCCGCGCACGGTCTACCAGCAGAAGAGCTCGTGGGTATGATGACCGCGGTAGGGATGAATAACGCACGGATAATAGAAACCGAAGATGTTAGTGCTATCATAACCGCGGGCAAAACGAAACCGCCTTCTAAATTGTCTTCAACAATAAATATAATCTTGCTGATAGATAAGAATCTGTCTCAGTCGGCAATGGCGAACGTGATGATAGTAGCTACGGAAGCGAAGGCTGCCGCTTGCCACGATCTCGATTTGCATGAAGAAAACGGCGATCTGTTCACGGGCGATGCTACCGATTCCGTGGTGGTTGCATCTCGTAGCAGTACAAAAAGCGAGCACGAGGAGATATTCGCAGGTAAAGCGACAGAACTGGGCGGTACGCTGTATGAACTGGTAAGAGAAGGCGTGAAAGATGCTCTTGGTTATCACGATGCTTTAACGGCAGATAGACATATACTTATCAGGCTGGAGGAGCGGGGTATTTTTTTAGATGATATGCTATCAACCGCTCTCGAACTTTACGTACCAGCAGAGGGTGAAGCAGCAGATAGAGCGGGGTTAAAGCGGCAGTTAGAAGAGACGATAAAGAAAGAAACCTCGGATGTCAATGTGGCATTGTTACTGGCTGCAGCACTCCATTCTGAGGAGCAAGAGATACAGAAGGGCAGAGCGGGCGAATCAGGTGAGACAGACGCAGCGAGTATTGTTGCTGATGAGCTTATAGGCATAGACATTGCGGAATACATAGGAGGTAAAAAGGCGCTATTTAATTTCTTCTATTACGATACGAGGAAACCAGGCATATTGAGTCGGTTGGGCGTTTTCATGGACGATGCCATTGGTGGACTGATCGCAGGCTGCATGACTAAAATGTTAGGATAAATATGGTACGTGTAATAGGAATAGATCCGGGAACTGCAATAACTGGTTGGGGTGTGGTGGAAGACAAAAACGGGACGCTCGAATCTGTTGACTTTGGATATATAAAGACGACACCAAAGCAGCTAAAAGCTGAGCGGCTGAAGCAGATATACGAAGACCTGCTCAACGTGATAAAAGATACGACACCGGACGTTATGGCAATCGAGATGATATTTTTCAATATTAACGTGAAGACCGCGTTAAACGTGGGTCAAGCGCGCGGCGTAAGTCTCTTAGCTGCTGCTGTATCCGGGCTATCCACATACGAGTATAACACATCAGAGGTGAAGAATGTTATGACAGGATATGGACGTGCGACGAAGAAGGAAGTAGCGAGTAAAATAAAGGAGCTGCTTCGGCTGCAGGAGACGCCGAAACCTGATGATGTCTCCGACGCGCTTGCCATTGCCGCTACACACATAATACAGACGCAAAAAGCACTTTCTGAGTAAAAGCACACATGAAAAAATCTGCCCCTTATTTTCCCGACAGATTTAACAATTTGTGGATACTTAGTATTCTTCTCAGGAGCCCTTGTTTGTTCATGTTTTACGGATTGTTAAGCGGTAAAGTCAGTCTCAATTTTGAGATTATACCGTGTCCGGATTTCCTCAGGATGTGTTATATCAGTTACTGGATATGAACATAAAAGGATATGTTTATATGCTTGGGTAATAGACTATGGGTATACAGTCAAATATTAGTGCAACACAGAAAAGGTGGAATGGACGCCGGAAAATATTGAAGAACTTTTTGAACTAAACCTCCATGAGCTTGGAGAAGTTGCAGATTCTATCAATCGTAGGAATGGAAATACCGTAACGTTCGTTGTTAACCGGCATATAAACTACACGAATATATGCGTTTCACGATGCCCGCTCTGCGCGTTCTATCGCGATGTTGGAGATAGCGATGCCTATTTTATGCGCGTTGAGGAGGTGCTTGAGAAAGTTGCAGAAGCGGTAAAAATGGGGGCTACTGAGCTTCATATTGTCGGTGCACTCAATCCGGAAATGAGCATAGAATACTTTGAGGCGATTTTCGGGCTGATAAAGAGTAAGTTTCCACACGTTATCATCAAAGCATTAACCGCAACAGAAATACATTCCCTTTCGCATGCCGGGAGAATGAGTGTAGAGGAAGTGCTCTCAAGGTTGCAGGACGCCGGATTGCAAGCAATGCCTGGGGGTGGTGCGGAGATACTCGATGATGATATACGAGCAGTTATCTGTCCGAAGAAGCTCAAAGCGGATGAATGGCTTCAAATAATGGAGATAGCCCATAGCATAGGATTAAAAAGCAATGCCACAATGCTCTTTGGGCATATTGAAAGATCGAAACACAGGGCTCTTCATCTGTACAAACTATGGCAGTTGCAGGAGAAAACCGGTGGGTTCGTTTCCTTCATCCCGATTCTTTTCTATCCTGAAAACACTGAACTCAATGCGTTGGGTCTTGTAGAAGAAAAAACGAATCCAGTGGACGTCCTCAAAACGATTGCGGTTTCAAGAATAGTTCTGCATAATTTCGACAGTATAAGGGCTTACTGGGTTGCACTCGGCGAGAATCTTGCTCAGGTCGCTTTGAATTACGGTGCGAATGATCTGGATGGAACGCTTATGGAGGAACGGATTACGCATGCAGCAGGAGCTAAAACGCCGCTTATGCTTTCGACAAATAAGGTTCTGAGCATTATAAATGGCGCTAACAAGATACCTGCGGAACGAGATACATTTTACAATATCCTGAAGGTGTATTCGCAAGTAACATGAACAACACAACGATAAAGATAGGGAATTTCGGGTTCGTGAATAACTTCTTACCCTATTACTGGCTTGAGCAGAACGGGGTGAGGGTAATTGAAGAATCACCAAGAAAGCTTGTAGAAAAGTTTGAAAAAGGTGAAGTAGATTTCGCTCCCGTGCCTTCGTTCTATTATATCAAAAACAGGGATAAATTAAGAAGTTATGAGTTCTGCATCGCATCGAGGAATAGCGTTTTGAGCGTTATTCTCGTTTCGGAAGGGAAAATGCTTGATGGCGGATGTATTGCAGTAACAAATCAAACATTAACATCGGTAAATCTACTTAAAATCATCCTGAGTGAGCGAGGGCGGAAAAACAAGGTTGTGCTCGTGGATGAAAGCAAAGCAAGCGAATTACTCAAGCACTGCACTTATGCACTCGTTATTGGTGACGAAGCAATCAAGGCGAGGATGAAGTACAGGGTTGTTATGGACTTAGGGGAGGCGTGGCGTGACTTGACGGGTTATCCGATGGTTTTTGGCATTGCCGTATCGCGGAAAGAGCGAGATATGTGTGGGGTGAACAAGACAGTTATGGAATCAACCGCGTGGGGAAAGAGGAATGTTGATGTGGTTGTGGCGGAAGCGGCGAAGAAGTTCGGAATGCCCGTGGAGTTCCTCCGCGAGTATTTCAACACGCTCACATATCAGATGGGCGCGGAAGAGAGGAGGGGGCTTGAACTGTTCGAGGAGAAGTGCTATGATTACGGATTACTCTGAATGCAAGGATTACGTGAAAAAGAATCAGGCAGGTGCGGATTTGCGTTTTAAAGAGGCTTTGCACCTATTTGAACTGCCTTTGCCTGTTATTGGCGGACTCGCAGATGAAATAAGGAGCGCGAAGTGTGGTGAGCTCGTGACATTCGTTGTTGATAGAAACATAAGCTACACGAACCGATGCGTATCGAGGTGCAAATTTTGCGCTTTTTACGCTAAAAGGCAAGAAGAAAGCTATATTTTGAGCAAGGAAGAGATATTGATGAAGGTTAAAGAAACGGTTGATGTAGGTGGAACGCAAATCCTCATCCAGGGTGGATTGACGTCAAAAATAGGTATTGAATGGTTTGAAGATTTGTTTTCCACGATAAAACGCAAATTCCCGGGCATACAGCTTCACAGTCTATCACCACCAGAGGTATATTTCATTGCGCGGAACGAGGGGCTGAGCATACGAGAAACGCTGGGAAGGCTGAAGGAAGCGGGGCTTGATTCTCTTCCGGGCGGTGGTGCAGAGATTCTGAGCGATAGAGTGCGAAAGGTTGT
>JAOZPO010000068.1:0-5981 GCA_029932715.1 Halobacteria archaeon
TTTTAGACATAGACTACACTCTTTTCAATATCTTTTGCGACTTTTTCGAGCCTTATGCCTTTTATGCCCTCAGGAGTTAAAATGTCCACTTTTTTATCCAATAGTTTTTTAATGTACTCTGCAAACTCTATAAACTTAAAACCTACTGGTTTTTCAAACTCTACCAAAATATCTATGTCGCTATCTTCCCTCTGTATTCCTTTCGCGAAAGAGCCAAATAGACCCATTCTCTTCACACCATAGTTATCCCTCAGAAAGGGGAAGTTTCTTCTCAAAGTCCCTATAATCTCTTTTTGCGTTAACATTTTTAATTTTTATAAATGTTCTGTATATTTAAAACTCATTTTTCTTGCTGAGTTTTCTGATGCCTCTGCGGTCTCCGCGTGCTCTGCGGTAAAATTTAAGGATATAGTGATTTCACTAGAAAATTCGACAGTGCCCCATATTACTAAAAATGGTTAAAGTTATGGATTCATTTATGATTGTGAAAATCCATGTTTATATATTAATATATAAAAACAAACGGCAATACATCATCGCAATTTATTCCTGTATGCCTGATTGAGCGCTTGTGGCTCATGAGAATAGAATCAATCAGATAAGCTATGATGAAACAAATACGCGCATCCGTTCCCGCAAAGGCGATACTGTTTGGTGAACATTTTGTGGTATATGGTAAGCGGGCATTAGCTACTGCCATAAATAGACGGCTAATGGTCGTGGTATCAAACAGAGCAGGGCGTGGCTATCACGTAAAAATAGATAATATCCCTACCTTTGGCTTGCAGATGGTTTTAGGACATGAGCATAGAATGGCATATCCCTATAAAGATTTTGATAACGCATCAAAATCAATTGCATACGTTAGAAAAGCAATAGAATATCTCGAGACCGAGTATGGCATAGGTGGGCAAGGTGTAGAGATAGAAATAAGCTCAGAAATACCACTCGCAGCAGGGTTGGGTTCCTCAGCAGCCACCTGCGTTGCTACTATCGCAGCACTGAAACATTATTTCAGCCTGGATAGCGACTTAGAAGGGATAAGAGAAGATGCGCATTCTGTTGAGAAAGCGGTACAGGGGAATGCCAGCCCGGTGGACACTGCAATTTCTACTTATGGCGGCTATGTACAGATAGAGCGAGCCAAAGTGAGGAGATTGCAGTTACCCGAGCTGGATTTGATTATCGGTACTATTGGCTGCATACCTCTGAGTATGGGCATCAACAAAAGTTCTGAGTTTAGTTTGAAGACGAAAAAGATAGTAGAAGAAGTAAAAGTGCGAAAGGAATCTTTTGAAACGGTATTCAAGTATATCTTCGATGCCGCAGATGAATTAACAGCACATGCACTCAGAGCGATGGAACGCGGTGATTTCGCTATGCTGGGTGCGCTGATGAACATAAATCATGGCTTGCTGGATGCAATAGGAGTGGTACCAAGACGCTTGAGCGAACTGGTAAAGCAGTCGCAGGAATTGGGCGCGTTGGGTGCGAAAGTAACGGGTGCAGGTGGGTTGGACAATATGGGTGGTGTGGGCTCTGTTTTGGTATTACCCGGAGAGGCAGGGGATAGAATAAAAGTGGCGATGGAAGTAGCGGGTGCGCTCGTGAAGGGAGCGAAGACGGGAGAAGCGGGGCTAAAAATAGAACGGATAGGTTAAATACATCTCTTGCTTTGATGCCTTTTTTTGATTATAAAGATAAAAGAACCAAAAACGTTTATGTATTATATATGTGTACACAGTATTAGTAAAAGAGAGGTAAGGGACTAAATGGAACGCGAGAATAAGATAGTACTTCCAGGTGATTTCCTGGGCACTTCTGAGGAATATATTCTTGGAAATGGTGTGTATGATAAGGAGGGTAATTTGTATGCCTCACATATAGGTGATGTCAGCATAAGTGATAAAAGGGTTATAAGCGTGGTACCGAAGGTAGAGACACCACCGGTAATTAGAGACGGAGATGTGGTTATAGGTCAAGTTGTAGACTTAAAGGACACCGTTGCCATTGTGAGCATAGCGTGCGTGAAGGGAAAAGAGAACAGAGCAATCGCTGCCGCCAGTCAGGGTATTATTCACATATCAAGCGTGAGAAACGGTTATGTAAAAGATCTGAGGCAGGAATTTGGGTTTTTTGACATAGTAAAAGCGAAAGTAATAGACGCAAAAGCATTAAAACTCAGTACCGAAGGGAAGGATTTAGGCGTGGTAAATGCGATATGTGTGAAATGCAAAGGTAGCCTGAAGCGGAAGGGGGATACACTGTCATGCGATAGATGCGAAAGGACAGAGACAAGGAATTTATCTGAGGATTATGGAGAGAGTGTGATGTAGATAGACCTATGGAGGAGAAGAAGATAAAGGTCCTGGAGAGGAATGAGAAGGAGCTGAAGATAGAGATAGCAGGTGAAGACCATACGCTTTTAGTTCCGCTAACGTCCAAATTGTTGGAGGATAGACAGGTAGATATTGCTTCTTATAGCATCAAGCATACGCTAGTTAGTGATCCTGTTTTGTATGTAAAGATGAAGGAGGGTGATCCGTTGGCGGCTGTGGTATCGGCTGCTGATTCTTTAGCATCGGAATTTGATGATTTCGCGTCCAAATATAAAAAAGCGGCAATAGTCTAGTGGTAGGACACTGGCTTCCCAACGTCCTCTTTTATTCTTGTTTACACTTCTGTTCTGCGGATATTAACATAATAAGGAGGCGGGAGATAGCCTGTAACCCGGGTTCGAGCCCCGGTTGCCGCATAAAACTTTCTTAGAGGAAAGTTTTATCGAAGATAAGAATATAGTGTGAAAATAGTATATATAGAGAAAAGGAAGCCCAAAGAAAGAATAAGCATTCTAATGGCGGTAACGAAATATGGACCGAATAAAGAAATATGAATTCCGGAAGGCATTGGACGAACTGAAGAAGTACACAGGGAGAGGTACAGAGCTCATATCAGTTTATATACCCCATGACAAGCAAATATCGGATGTTACTTCTCATCTAAGAGAGGAATACGGGCAAGCAATGAACATAAAGAGTAAATCTACCCGTACTAACGTTCAGAGCTCTCTGGATTCCATAGCATCTAAGCTGAGATACCTGTTTGTGGGCGAGAATGGCGTGGTTATATTCTGTGGTGCAATAGATAAGGGCGGGGACAAGACCAATATAGAAACTTTTATCATAGAGCCACCAGAGAAAGTTCTGTCTTATATCTACCATTGCGATTCCTCCTTCTTCCTCGAGCCACTGGAGAATATGGTAGTGGATAAGGACACATACGGCTTAATCGTGCTTGACCGTCGGGAAGCGACAATAGGTGTATTACGCGGGAAGGTAGTGGAGCCGCTGAAGCACTTGACCTCCTCCGTCCCCGGGAAGATAAGAAAAGGTGGACAGTCGTCAGTAAGATTCCAGCGGCTGCGTGAAATAGCAATAAATGATTTTTATAAGCGAATAGGGGAACATGCAACCAGGATTCTGCTTCCTGTGGATGACATCAAAGGCATTTTAATAGGAGGACCGAGCCCCACGAAGGACGAGTTCTTAAAAGGGTCTTATCTACAGTACGAGCTTCAAAATAGGATTCTCGGCGCTTTTGACGTTGCATACACTGATGAGTCCGGTCTTTCTGAACTAGTAGAAAAGGCAGAGGAGGTCCTGGAAGGCATGGATTTGGTGACGGAGAAGAGGCTTATGATCCGGTTCATGAAGTTACTGGCAAATGATGACCAAATGGTTACATACGGTGAGCGCGAAGTGAGGAAGAAGCTGGAACAGGGCGCGGTGGATACGCTCTTGTTCTCCGTGGAACTCGATACAGAATCCATGCACGATTTAGTAGATAAGGCAGAGAGCATAGGAGCAGGAGTGGAGGTAATATCATCAGATTTTGAAGAAGGAGCGCAATTGAACCGTGCGTTTGGTGGTGTCGCTGCAATATTGAGATACAGATCAAGCTAATAACAATATGTACAATAATATCATTCTGGTAGGAACGGGGCACATATTAGAGAAGAGCGTAAAAGAGGTAGAGGAAGTAATAGACAGAGAGGAACCCGATGTGGTTGCCGTTGAATTATGCGCAGCGAGATATGAAGCATTGCAAGGCAATGTACAGGAAATCTCGGTGAAAGATGCGGTAACAGGTGGCAAACCTTTTTTAATGATTACTCACTGGTTGCTCGCATACGTACAGCGGAAGATGGGCAGTGATCTCGGTATCGAGCCCGGCGCGGATATGATGGCGGCGATAAAGAAAGCAGAAGAGCATGGCGCTCAAATCGCACTGGTGGACAGGCCAATCCAAATAACGATGCAGCGATTCTGGAAGAAGATGAAGTTAGTGGAGAAGCTAAAAATGGTCTTCTCTATTATCTTCGCTATTTCAGGCATGGGTGGGAGAGAGAAGAATGACGATGATACGACTAAACTAAACTTTAAGACTGGATTCACAAGTAACATTAAAGAGATAGACCTTGATAGAATAACGGATGAGGATATAGTGACTCAACTGGTAGAAGAACTGCGTGAATTTTCACCAGGAGCGGCAACCGCACTGTTAGACGAGAGAGATGCGTACATATCAGGGAGTTTACTGGAGTTATCGCAGCAGCATTCAAGCAATGCAGAACAAAACGATTCGCCAGTGCAAGAGCGGAAGATAGTTGCAGTAGTGGGTGCGGGGCATGTAGCGGGTATAAAAAAACTGCTCAGTCATCCGGAGTTGATACAATCCAAAGAGGACCTGTGCTCAGTCCCTAGCAGGCGATTTAATATAGGTATAAAGAATCTGCTGGGTGTTGGATTAGGTGTAGCACTCGTGATTATCCTCTTAGCTATCTTCTTCTCTGGTATAACCATTGATAAGCTACTTACAGCGTTCTTTTGGTGGTTTATAATAAATGGTATTTTATCTGCTACTGGAGTCCTACTGGCGAGAGGACATCCACTTTCTGCGCTTACTGCTTTTGCCGTGGCGTGGCTTACTTCTTTGAACCCGCTTTTAGCTGCGGGCTGGTTTGCGGGCTTAATGGAGGCGCATGTACGTAAACCCACGAGTGAAGACGTAAAGAGCTTGATGAATGCGGAATCGCTGCGAGAATTGATGAATAACAAGCTGTTTAAAGTCATACTTGTGGCGGCATTAGCGAATCTTGGTAGTATAATCGGGACTGTTCTCGGTGCTTATGTGGTGCTACAGGTGGTGGGAATAGATATAAACACGATCTGGGCGGGACTAAAAGCGGTTTTCTGATGTTGCTTCTCCTTACTCTATTTTACCTTTATAGTGGGGAAATTCTCCCGGTCGGACACTTTTATTTAGCAATTTTTCGATAAAATCTGTAATCAAGCGGGAACAAACAAGGCAATATTTTCCATGCTTACAGGACTCATTAATGGTATAGAATCCCTATCTTTCCTGTCAAGCACCTCTTTTAAACTATGCCTTGAAAATTTCGTTTTATCTCTAAGTGTAGTTGCAAGCGCAGAAGCAGTCATTATCTCCGGTGTTGTTTGGGGACAAAGAAGGCCTGCAACGCTTGCCGGTGGTGACGTTTTGGTAGGAGCTCCATCGCTCTGCCCAATTCGAGCATATCGAGGGCTACTTGCAATTTTTTACCTCCGTTTCTTTTCCTCTTCTCATCCATTGCCTATTCTGTATCGTGCCGCGAACTCAGTGCTCTGTACCTTGTTCTCCATCATTAGAAGTAATAAGTCAGATTATTTATAATTGCGAAACGCAGGTTTAAAAGCTCTGCCACAAAATTGTAAAACGAAGCGGTTTGCTTCATACCTTTCCAAAAGGGCTATGTTTACTCCGAGCACTTGCTTACTCGGCTCCTTTTACGCATTTCCCTACTGCGTATTCGCGCGAAAAAAAATCGAATGAGCGAAGGAAAAGAGATTTATCTATGACAGGAATAAAACATATAAGCATCTGCTTCGTTAACAAAAGTTTCAAATAACTTCTATTTTTGT
>JAOZPO010000068.1:6081-7527 GCA_029932715.1 Halobacteria archaeon
CTCCACCGGAAATGCAGGAGAAAACCGAAAATCCTTTAATAGAACATGTTTATCATTTCTAACTAATATTGCCAAAATCGGGCAATAATTTGTCATGTAAAAAAAGACGCAAAGGAAGAAGTCGATGCGCCGCGGAGAAGCGTTTTATAAATACCTGAACAGATAGGAGGTGAAAAAGTAAAAAATGAAAAGCCAAGCGAAAATAAGTTTGATACTCGTGGCAGCGGTTCTTGTGTTCATGGTGTTTACAGCACCAGCGATGGCAGATAGAACTGGGACTGGAGTGGGTACAATAAATTCGACTGCTCCGCCGAGTTATGGAAATCAGACAGCGGATTCTCAACATTATGAATATATAGGACCATGGGGTCCACCTGAGGACAATGAGACAAACGCTCCCGAAATCGGAAGTTGCTGGACAGGAAATGCTGATGGCACAATGACATTGACAGTAGATGTTGCTATAACAACAGGAGACTGTGATTTTTATGGTTTTGGAGAATATGTAAACGCATGGGTTGACTGGGATGACAATGGAACATTCGATGCCGATGAACAAGTGATGGATATGCTAAAAAACGCTAGTACCCTTTCGAATTGCAATGGAACACTCCACTATGAAGTTACATTTACATGTGAAAACACTGGAACTCATTGGACACGGGTGAATCTTGGGTCTGGCGATGATCCACCAGGTGATGCCGCCACATGGGATTACGGAGATATTGAAGATGCGGAAATCAGTTTTGGAACATGCATCCCCGAATTCTCTACAATAGCCATCCCCATTGTATCAATATTGGGACTGTTATTCTTCTTCAACCATCGCAAACGCAGAAAAGAATAATCTAAAAACGCTTTGGTCGGATTCTCTTTTTTCTTCCGACATTATAATTTTTTCCCTCGTTCTTTAACAAAAAAAGCGTAATACCAAGCTAAAATAAAATATTGACGCAGATTAACGCAGAAAAAAAAAACTAAATCCGTGTAAATCTGCGTCTGCTCAAATATGAAGGATTTATACGTTATATACAGTCAAAAATGATAGCCACAGAGATCACAGAGGGGGGACTCGGTCGGTGTACTCAGTGGCAGAAAAATTATACTTTATACTCAAGACCCACAGGATAAAACTTGAGTAATCATGTAAATTGATACACCACCAATATTTTCATATTTTGTATACAAGGTATTGAAATTTTACCTAACCCTCAGCAGGGATTGATTGAACTCGTCCTATAAGTAGATTAGAGATGGAGCTATTTGTTCTCACTCAACGCCAGCACCATTTACCATAGTAGCACCATCATTGCTAAGTCACCTGCATCAGTAGTAATACCTGCCGTTATCATTTAAATCACTACCTTCTTCTAAGGAGGATAATGTTTACCGTCTTTTTTTCTCCTGATTGTACTGTCAGCGTTGTTGAATAATCTATATATCTTG
>JAOZPO010000069.1 GCA_029932715.1 Halobacteria archaeon
AAAACTATTGAACGAAGCAGGTGCGGTTGAGCTCAAATACAATGTAGAAACCATGAATCGAGATATATTTGAAAAGGTCTGTAAGGGGCTCTCACTCGACTTTATATTAGACTCATTACGGGACGCAGTACCGGTATTTGGCAAGAATAGGGTATCCACGAATTTTATCATTGGACTCGGTGAGACGGACGAATGCGTGCGCGAAGGTGTTGAGCATTTAGCAAAGATGGGTGTCATACCCGTTCTACGTCCAATAACCATACAACCACTACGCAAAGACGAGCTTGAGGCAACAAGACCCGGTGCTGAGCGGTTGCTTAAACTCGCACGGATGACACGTGAAATAATAGATAAGTATGGTCTTTGTGTAGAGGTCTCGCAGACGATGTGTCTTATCTGTACGGGCTGCGATATAACGCCCTATAGGGATATATGAGTTTACAGGATGAGATTTGTGAGAAAAAAATTTATGTATGCTCTACGAACTTTAAATTTTTTGTGAAATTCACATGCGTTCGAGTAAAGCCCATGTGCTCGTAAAATCGCTGTGCCTCGACACGAAATTTTTTCGTTGTTACCTCAATAGAGACACAACCTCGCTTCTGTGCTTCCTGTTCAAGTCGCGACACGAGTTGAGTGCCAATACCCTTATCACGGACTGTTTCATGCACAATCAATTCCTGTATCTCGCCTACCAGTCCGGCATGATGTAGCTGAGGCTCGATATGGAGACTTGTAAAGCCAATAACAAATCCATCACGCTCCACAACATAGTACAGCACGTTGTCGTCACGAAGATTCTGGACAAATACATCATGAAACGACTTCCGGTCAAGCGATACTGCCATCAAAGCAGTAACCAGCTCATACACGGACGCTTCATCGGATTCCTCCGCAGGTCGAATGCTCACCATGCTATTTTCTTCTATTTCTCCTTCCCGACAACCGTCACGTAAACCACACTCTCCTCTGTGCCATATATACCCAACAGAGCGTTCACCTCGTCATCGTAGAGCGCACCCACCTGGCAACTGCCGAGATTTAATGCAACGGCAGCTAACGCCACGTTCTGTGCTATATGTCCCGCATCCAGATATATGTAACGGTAGGCTCGTTGTTTGTATTTCCACTTTGAGCGTGCGAAGACTGCAGTCCAGATAAAGACCACGCTCGCATGGTACACCATTTCTTGATCAAGAGCAGACTGTGCAACAGGAATACGAAAATCCCCCGCTCGTAACTGTTCGAGTTCATGTCTATCCACCGCATAATGATAAACTCCCGGGTCAACATGCTCCACGAGATTGACCACGAGATACGTTTCCACGGGGTACAATGCACCTGCTGATGGCGCGGTTCTGAATCCATATTCAAGGTGGGTAATCCCCTGTGCTGCCCAAAGCAGTTGAGAGAGTTCTGCTTTTGTCATCGGCTCATCTTTGAAGTGTCGCACACTTCGGCGGCGTCCCATGACTTCCCATAGCGGCGCTCCTCCTTCCTCTTTTGGTGGTTCGAACAGGACTTTTGGCGCGGAGGGATACCGCTTATACGTCTCTGGTTTGCTCGCCCAATCTAAGTACCCACCGGGAAGATGTCCTCGTTGATACTTCGTCTCTTGCTGGAAACTGTCTCCAGTTCCTTCTTTCCTACCTCTCATGTTCATTCTTTTATATCACCTCACTAATTTTATCTCTTCGATAATCTCTTCGAGCGTATCTGCATCGGTCTCTTCAAACTCTACATAAGCATCTTCCAGGACATAGAACGCACTCTTCTTTGTTATGCTCTCTTTTGTTATCAGTTTATCTATCTTATGTGTAACCAGAAGCTCAGCAACCTTAAGCCCCTTCCTTTTTTCTAATGCGATAAATGGGTTTTTTATAAATCTCATATCAGTCAGCTCTTTATCCTCTGACCGTATATCCAATATACAGAAATATTCTGCCTCCCCGAAATGCCCGGAGACTCTGGATCTCAGACCATTATTTTCTGTGCAGGGGACCGCATACCGTATAAATTCCTTCTCCTCGGGCTCCATGTGTATTATAAACCTATCCACATTTTTTATCTCTGATTTGATCTTCCCTTCTACCTTATTTATCGCTCAGTTGATGCACCCTCTCAAGGTCCCTGAGGTTTGTTTCTATCTCCAGCTCTATAAATATGAATTTACCGGAGCTTCTCGATTTCAAGGAGTGTATTTTTCTAACGCCATGGGTCTCAGATGCAACTTCTCTTATTCTGTGGAGACTCTCATAATCGACGGATGCCAAATGTTGCGTTGATGGACTATCACCCTAACCATTATTGCAAGAATATCGCTGGGAAGGTTTTAAAATAAGGGGGGTAGCTATACAAATGCGTCATAGCTTTCTGTCGAAAGAAAAAGCAGTCGTGAACTATTTTTGCGTGGGCTATTTTTTTATCTAAACAGGTCATTACCTTTAAGGAACAGCACGTCCTTTATGTCTGAATCGTGCTGCATTAAACGCAGTCCACGAACGATTGCAACCGGTATACCCTCACTGAACTCGCCAATCACGAGATTCGCAGCCGCACACACTTCATCTGCAACCGCTTCCTTTGTTATCCTTGCTATTTTACCAAATCTGTCCTGTTCACCACGCCGATCTAAGACTGCGGGTATGCCGGAAACGCCTATGCATATCCCTGTAACACCGTCTCGAAACGCCCTGCCGAACGTATCGGAAGTTAAAACAGATACCAATTTGCCGCTTCGCGCTTCTATCTCCTGCCTTAGTCGAGAAACACTGCTCTGTGGGTCTTCGGGTAGCAAAACCGCTTTCCCTACCTCTACGTTTGACTCGTCAATACCCGCATTTGCACATACGAAGCCATGATGTGTCTCCACTATGATAATGTTCCGCGCTATTCTTAGTATCTCTTTTGTTTCGTTCAGTATGAGTTGAACGATCTTCGGATCTTTTCCCGTCTCTTTCGCAATTCGTTCCGCTTCACTTCCCGGTTTCACTTTCGCAAGGGCTATGACCCTACCTTCGCTCTTCGATAATATCTTGGATGTGAAAATGATTACATCACCATCTTCCAAACCTAATCCGTTCTCTTCCAGCGCATCAAAGAATAAAGACGTTAAGTCATCACCTTCACTAATCTCCGGCAGCCCCTTTACGCCTGTTATCTCCAGATGGTTCGTGAATTCAAACTTCACCTCGCTCATCACTCTTTACCTTCTTTTGTTTCGTTTACTAAAGAACTTTAAATTATACTTGAACATTCATAAAGTAAAAAAAGGTGATGAGATAAGAGATGAAGAAAGAGCGGATGGATATACTCGCATGCCCGGTGTGCAAGGGCGATTTAGAATTGAGTATAGAAGCAGAGGATGAAAAAGGAGAGATAGAAAAAGGGTCGTTATATTGTAAGAATTGCGACCAGCGGTATCCAATAGAGGAAGGTATACCCAACCTATTGCCGCCGGAATAGAGAACTGACTGACCGGAAGCAAATTCACGGCGTTCTGGTGAGATGGAACGGATACAACAGAAGATAGACCTAAGCAGAAAGGGGCGGAATTCAATAGAGTTTGAACATAACGTATTGCGGATTCCGTTGAAGCTTGGCGGTGAGACTAGTTTCGAGATGCTTATCTTCAATCATAGCGAGCCAACGCATGTTCATTTCTCGCTTGGCGATGATATGGCAGATAAGGTGATGATACTGCAGGATAATGTGTACGTAATAGAAGAGGAGAAGATAGCAGCGATTGTGAGACTGCCGAAGAGCTATGCAGGAACGTTAGAGGGTATGGAAGCTGGAGAGATATTCGTAAGCGCAGGCTATGGCGCTACGAAGAAGAGCTTTTTGGTCGAGATAGAGGAGCAGAAGATAGAAAAAGAGGTACAAATAATAGAAGATAAGGTAGAAGAGCGAGCGGAGATGGCAGATACAGAAGACCAAAGGGGAAAGACGGTGGTGCGAGAAATATCACCAGAGCGAATGGCTCTTTTGCGGCGCCTGGCTGTATCAGCAGTGGCGATAGCGCTATTTCTGTGCTCTTTCTCTATCGTAATTATATCATTTCATCCTTTCGCTTTTGCGTTAGTCGCTGCTGCATTGTTCATATTTATTGCCGTTTACAATCTTTAGATGCGCCAAAAGGATGTGTAGAGAATAGAGCAGGTAAGAGTGATATGCAAAAAGAAGTCATAACGGTTGCTTTTGTTGTATTACTATTACTGGTTGCTGTAGCTAAAAGCGAATTCAATTACACGTCTACAACATCGCCCGATGAAGGAAATATAATTTCAGGTGGTTTTAGTTTTGTTAATAAAGCAGGGGGTACATGGAACCATGAGCATGAAGACTTGTGGGGTGTTTTTAGAGTTTATCCACAGATAAAGGGGTCTGCTACACGAGTAGATGCATCAACGTCTGCGGCAACACTAATCAAGATTATACCATCCACTAGAGCAGTTAATCCCGGCGAGTCATTCACTGTTGATATAGCCGTGACGCCCAATAAGCCGATAACAGAAATAAAACTGGATTTGTGCGTTGAGCCGTCACTTATTATTATAAACAGCGTTTCGCATGGTGCGATGTTCACGGAGAATTTCGCCTGTAATATCGCTGCGCCAGAAATTGGGATGGTAACAATAAATGGCCTTTCTGCGGGGGAAGCAGTATCAACAGCCAACACTTTTGCCACTGTCCATCTCACAGCAGATTCTCTAAAGACCGGAACCTCTGCACTACATTTTTCAAATGTGAAGGTAGAAGGGCCCAAAGGCGAAGTAAGCAGCGATGTGAATGATGGCAGTGTTACCATAGGACAACCGCCAGTTTTCGATACGGGTTATGGCACCTATCCAAGCATAGCAGGCACGCATACCGGCACAATCAAGCCAAAGCGTGATATAATCGTTCACGCACTGTACACGTATTCATGCTCAGGCACGGGTGGTCATTCAGAATCGGTACGTATATGGGATGGCACAGAGATAGTTGCGGATTGGAAAGGTTACGACGGCGATTGGCACACTATTCAATTCTCGCCTCATTTCGTACTACTTGCAGGTCATATATATCACTACTGCATACGCACGGGTTCGTATCCGGAAATAATTCATGAACACGCTATTACAAATGTGTATGGGACAATCACATGTGATGGGTTCGCTGATGTGAATGGGCGTTCGTATGATGACAGGATACCTGCGTTTCGGTTAGAGGGCGAATTTATGGGTGCAGAATGAATATTTTCGAGTACCATGAATTATCTGTCCTTCTTGAGACTGTGCCACGATTCAGGTTGCGATGGAAAATGGTGAATCATAGGCAGACGCTTGTTCTGGAAGGATCGATAGTGACTGATAACTGGGGGGCGATGCGCCATTCCATTCATGACGAGGATAAATCACCGCTAAATGATCATAGCATCGAGGGTACGTTTGAATCCAACACCATACTCTGGACACCAAACTCAGAGAAGGACTCTTACAAATTCTACACCAGAGTTGAGTGTGTGAATGACTGGCGAGGTGGTGGCGGTCAATATAACATAAACGTATCAATAGAGGATTACTATGGTGATCAGGGAACCGACTTCAAAGACCTCTACAACTTATCGCTGGAATCAGGCGAAACCATAAATGTTAAGTTAACCCCACCAGACGATGTTAAATAGTGCCGGATATCCACTCGCAGGCACTGCACTCCTAAAACTTGGTTACGATTCTGTGACTGCCCCGGTATGGATAAGCATACCACCCAAAGCAGAAACGGGTAACTATAGCTTGTATGCAGACGTTTACGATACAGATTGGAATAAGATAGCAGATATCGGACCTGAAGCGGTGACTGTTACTGCTTAATTAGTACGTCATGAGGTATTCAAATGAAGACAAAACCGGTTGAATTGAAAATATTGATATTCGTACTCGTATTGCTTGCCTCGGTGATATTACATGTAAGTGCGGAATCGCTACTAATTACCGATGACCAGCCAGTTGCTGATGCGGACACTTATTTTAAACTGAACGAAGGAGTACCTGTACACGTAAAGACAAACGATACAGGAATCGCAATATTTAAACCCTTAGTAACAGGCACACTAAAAATAACGGTACAAAAGGACACATTTGAGCAGTAACTGGGGGTATAATCAGTTGTACGGAGTTCATAGATGCAAACGGAAAAATATATTATGATTGGATACCTGCGATTAGGTTAGAGTGAGTGTGCCAGCTCATTCCTTTTTTATGTAAAAGGGAAAGATAAAAAGGATGAGAATAAAGAAATTAGGAAGTGAGAAAGGAAAGAGATGAAACGTGAAAAAATTAGAAAGCGAAAGGTATTGATATTTGCGGTTCTATTTGCAATATTGGCATTAAACGTATGTGTCGGCTGCACTTCCGCAGCTACATATACCGTGTGTCCCAGCGGCTGTAACCACACCAGCATCCAGGCAGCTATCGGGGTAGCGGACTCCGGCGACACTATTGAGGTGTACAGCGGCACCTACTACGAGAACGTAAATGTGACCAAGCAGCTCATATTAAAAAGCGTAGATACCGGCGGCGGTAAGCCAGTAGTGGCTGCTGGGGGCAATGGTAGTGCGATTACGCTTTCGACTGATGGAATCACGCTTGATGGATTCAATGCAACAAACTCAGGCAGTTCGTTGGGAGATGCCGGGATCAAAGTAATCTCAAATAACAACTCTATTACAGGCAACATTGTCTGCAACAACTACAAACGCGGCATCATGCTCTCAGAATCCAGCAACAACCTCATTACAGGCAACACTGTCCGTGACAACGACAACCTTGGCATCAACCTCGCCGTTAACAACAGCAATAACAGTATTACCGCCAATAATTTCAGCAACAATGGGTACGGTATCCGCAGCGGCGGCCTTTCCAACAACAATAACTATACAGGTAACTATTTCAACAGCAGCAAGTGGCACGGCATCAGCCTCATGTCTTCCAGCAACAATACCATTACAGGCAATACATTTGTAAATGATGGGCTCACTGTTCAATATTCATTTCAAAATACTGTGGAAGGAAATGTAGTAAATGGTAAGCCCCTTGTGTACTTTGAAGATACATCTGATATTGAAGTTACAGATGCCGGTCAGGTTATACTTGTAAATTGCAATAATATCAAGGTAGAAAATCTGAATTTATCCTGTACAAGCGTTGGTTTACAACTCTTAATGACAGAAGATAGTATAATCTCAAACAATACCGTCAGCAGCAACAACAATGATGGCATCTGTCTCGCTTCTTCCTGCAATAACGCCATTACAGGTAATAACGTCAGCAACAATCATGACGGCATCAAGCTCTGGTTTTCTCGCAACAATAACGTTACAGGCAATAATGTCTGCAACAACAGCCACGGCAGCGGCATCCACCTAGTTTGTGACAACAGCAATAATAATATTACCGGTAATATTCTCGACAACAACTGGCAAGGCATTACTGTACTTGCTGGTCAAACAATTACGTCAATC
>JAOZPO010000070.1 GCA_029932715.1 Halobacteria archaeon
TGGCGATAGTCAATTATGGCAAGGGGGGCGTCAGCTATTGGGCTGCAAAGGAATACCATGGTAATGGCACGTATGAGCTTGTAATTGGCTTTGCGAGGGATACTATGCCCAAACAGGGCGATATGGTAATGTTGGTCGTGAGGGTGCTGGATAGAAATGGTAAAGCGTTAGCAAGTGCTAAACGGCTCATAATATGGGAGTAAAAAATAAAAAAGTGGTTGATTGAGCTATGGATGCTTATCTGGCGGATGGCAGGCACCACAGGTCTTTTCCTTAACATCTATATCGTGGTCGTTGTGGCATGCCGCGCACTCGTACCCATTGTAATCGGGACTCTCATAGGCATGGTACTCTCCAACCTTATGTGCCGCGTGCTCAATCACAGGATGGCATTTAAAACATGAGATAGTGGGGTCAGAAATTTTCTCTGATGCAACTTTGGCTTTCGCACCATTGTGGCACTCCTCACATACTTCTCTCTTTGGAGACGCCGGGGGCTTCTCCTCTATTTCCCCTGCCATTTCCTCAGGACTCTTTCCTTCCACCATTCCTTCCGTGTGGTGAAGCGCATGTCCCATGACCATAAACATTTCTGGCCCGTGTGGCTTATGGCATTCGTGACAATCTATACCCTCATGCACGGATTCTTCAAGGGAGACATAAAAGGGCTCCATTTCATGACAGTTCTTAGCACAACTCTCCGGCTTGTGCATCTCTTCCATCATCGTCGGCATTACCACCGCAACACCGCCGAGGACTAAAATGGTAACCACTACGACCAGAGCAATGATGACCTTTTCACCTGTTTCCATATTCAACCCTCCTAATCATATCTTTATCTTTCCTATGTCTATACTCCAGAAGGAGATACTCACTATTAAGCAAGTGCATATATAAAGGTTTCTGTTTTTTTTTTGCGTCACAGGAATTCTCCTGCTCAACTCTGTATTGGATGGCAAATCGTACAGGTCTCTGCACTGACTGCTATTCTATGATCGTCGTGACAGATTATGCACTCATAACCTTTGTATTCCGGGAATCTCTGACCCATCCACGTGATATGTTCCTCATGTCCTGCGGGATACTGCTTGTGGCATTCCATGCAATATTCATTTTTTGGCGCTTCTGGGATTTCATCTTCGATTTCTGAAGCCTCTATCCCCTTAATATGTGCAATACCATGCCCTATGGGCGGTCCTTCTGGCCTATGACATTCATGACAGTCCATCACTCCGGCACGTCCGTGCGCTGAAACTTGCAGTGAGTCATAGAAGGGTTGCATCTCATGACACATCGTACTACAGCTCTCCGGTTTGTGCATAAATTTTGACATCCCTGCTCCGGCAACCCCAAGCACTATTACTACCACAACCAGACCAACGATAACCATCTTTTTTGTTATTCTCATCTCTATCTCTCTTACCTATTTTTTAATATCAACATTTTATCAGGACTATATAAACTTTTCGCTTTTTCGCTGATATACCAACTCATGATCTCACTCTCCCTTTTTGCGCTCTGGTACGAGAACACGTAAAACGCCCATTGATACATATATAACTGTCTCAACGATATAGTGATATTGGATATTAACAGATGATGATTATCCTCAATGCGATATGGCTGATGCTGCCGGCGTACATCACGAATCTGAGTGCTGGTTTCTTCAAAGGGAAAACACCGATAGACCTGGGTATCCATTTGGGTAAAGACCGATTGCTGGGTGATGGCAAAACCTACGGCGGTTTCCTGAAAGGCACCCTTTGCGGGGTCCTCTGTGCTATCATACAAAACCCATTCTTCACTACCTTTGGTCCTTTCCCCTTATGTTCAGTCACTATATTCTGCTTAACCGCAGGTGCAATGCTTGGTGACCTTCTGGGTAGTTTCATAAAACGGCGACTGGGATTGAAAAGAGGGGCACCGCTGCCTATTGTGGATCAACTGGACTTCGTGGTTGGTGCCTGGCTGCTTCTATTACTCTTTGCGCGGGATTGGTTCATTGCAAGTTTCACGTCTGAAATAATCGTTATAGTGATTGTAATTACGCCCCTAATGCATCTACTTACGAATTACATCGGCTTTAAGCTGGGGCGGAAAGATGTACCATGGTAAGGCAAAAAAAAGCAAATCTTTTTATGCAACATCACAAATATGAAACTTGAGATACTGGCATGATGGCTACTGAGAATGCAATAAGGGAAGGAGAGGCAAAGGAAACGATAGGGGAGAGGTAGGAACAGAAAATGGTGGCACTGATTTTAGCTGAACATTATCCTGTGCTTGTGGTTGTAATATCACTGCTGGCTTCATTCACTATTTTGATTCTGGGATGGCTGAAGAAGAAGACCGCTTTCTTCATTTCCTTAGCCACGATCTTATTACAATTGTTTATGGCGTTATCTATGCTGAAGCGAGTCCTTGCCGGGGGGCCCATACATTACCGGCTTGGTGGGTGGGCGCCGCCATGGGGGATTGAATATGTGATAGATGCGTTCAATGCCTATGTGCTGGTAGTAATTCTGTTTTTGAGCCTTTTATGTGCGATATACTCAAAGAGGAGCGTAGAGAAGGAGCTACCACTCAAGATTGTACCGTTCTATGTGCTCTTCCAGCTTCTTGTCACGGGTTTGTGCGGTATAACAGTGACCGGAGATATATTCAATCTGTACGTGTTCCTGGAGATTTCTTCTTTATCCGCGTACGCATTGATAGCGGTTGCAGGAGGAAAGGCGCTGAAGGCGAGCTATAATTATGTGATTATGGGTTCAATGGGTGCTTGCTTCTTCTTGCTTGGCATCGGTTTCCTGTACTCAGTTACCGGCTCGCTTAATATGGCTGATCTCTCGCACCTGCTGCCTCCACTGTATGAAAACAGAGCAGTACAAGCGGCATTTGTCTTCTTCGCTATTGGAATGGGAATAAAAGCAGCGCTCTTTCCGCTTCATATCTGGCAGCCGGACGCATATACGTATGCGCCTTCGGCAGTGAGTGCGATAATTGCGGCAACGATGTCCAAAGTCTCTGTGTATGCTTTAATAAGAGTTATTTACTCAGTCTTCACGCTTAAATTCATCCAGAGCTATGTAGGTGCGGATTTGGCACTCTGCTGGATAGCGGCGATAGGGATAATAGCGGGGTCCGTGCTTGCGATAATGCAGACGAAATTAAAGCGGATGCTTGCTTATTCCAGCGTCTCGCAGATTGGTTATATTGTATTAGGGATAGGGCTTTCTCCTATCTCACCCTGGGGACTGGTCGGTGCGATGGCGCACATATTAAATCATGCGATAATGAAAGGCTGCTTATTTATGGCTGCGGGTGGTTTCATATATAAGTTCGGGCTCTGGGACATAAACGATTTTAAAGGTTTGGGGAAGAAGATGCCGTATGTAAGTGCGGCATTCTCGTTAGCCGCGGTTTCTATGATTGGTATTCCGCCAACCACGGGATTTGCAACGAAAGTGTTTTTACTTCTCGCTTCTTTAGAGGCGACGAAGACATTTGCGGTTTCTGGTTACATCTTCGTTGCTGTGCTACTCTTCAGTACACTGCTAAACCTCTCTTATTTCTGGCGTGTCATTGATCGCATTTATTTCGCACGGTCCGAAGAGGAGGAGGAAGTGACAGGGATGGGGGAAGTGAAGAAGTTAGAGGTGCCTCTTAGTATGCTTGTTCCGATGTTAATCCTCGCGGCTCTTTGTATTGTTGTTGGTATTATGTGGTTTACACAGGTGCCTTTTCCCTTTCTTGAGCGTGCGATTTCTGAGTTAGGAGTGGGGGTGATGCCGCGATGGTAGAGATGCTTACGCCACTGTTTGTTATTTTATGCCCATTAATTGCAGCGCCATTGATATTGTTACTTGGTAGATGGGCGAACATACGAGAAGGGGTAACACTCACAGCAGCCATAGCGACTTTCTCGCTCGTTTGGTCTATGATAAGTCCGGTTTTAGAGGGTGAAGTTATCCGGCTATCAATTAAAACGTTATTGCCAGGTATGAAGGTAGGCTTCAAAGTAGATGCTTTCGGGATGATCTTTGCACTTACTGCTTCTTCCTTGTGGATATTAGTCTCGCTCTATTCAATAGGATATATGCGGTCCCTGAAGGAGCATGCACAGACACGATTCTACTTCAGCTTTGCCTTTGCCATCTTCGGTGCCATGGGCATTGCGATGTCAATGAATCTGCTCACGATGTTCATCTTTTATGAGATATTAACGGTCTCGACCTATGCCCTTGTTATTCACGATCAGACGGCAGAGGCATTGAGTGCGGGTCATAAGTATTTCGCGTATCTGCTCACTTCTGGCAGTTTCTTCTTGTTTGGCGTGATGATGGTTTACTATCTCACGGGAACCACGGATTTCACGGATGGTGGGATAGCAGCGCTTGCGACACTTAACCCCGTGCATAAATGGACATTGATAATCTTGTTCATCTGTTTCCTTTTGGGCTTCATGAAGGCGGCGTGGATGCCTTTCCATTCATGGCTGCCCTCGGCGATGGTGGCACCGACGCCGGTAAGCGCTCTATTGCACGCGGTAGCAGTGGTGAAGGCAGGGGTGTTTGGAATCGTCAGGATTGTATGTTTCATATACGGCGTGGATTTGATGGGCAAGGTATGGCTGATATGGGAAAGTATTAACCTCGGTTTAGTGCTTGCATGTGTAGCAGGCTTTACAATGATAGTTGCCAATTTGCTGGCTATCGGGCAGGATAACTTGAAGCGAAGGCTTGCTTATTCCACTATAAACCAGTTATCATACATTCTGCTGGGTGCGGCGTTATTAACACAATATGGTGTAGCAGGCGCAATGATGCACATCCCTTTCCACGGCTACATGAAGATAACGCTATTCCTTTGCGCGGGCGCGATAATGGTTGCGACGGGAAAGAAGAACATAAGTGAGATGGGAGGCATAGGAAAGACAATGCCGATAACGATGCTGGCATTCTCGGTAGCAGCATTAGGGATGTGCGGCATTCCACCCGCGGTTGGCTTCATAAGTAAATGGTATCTTTGCTCGGGTTCGATAGAAGCGGGAGGAATAATGATTATATTCCTCTTCGCCCTTCTGATAGCTTCATTACTGGATGTCGTTTATTTCTTCCCTATAATACATACCGCATTCTTTAAGGAACCAGAGGGTGCAGTAGCAGAGCCAAAGGTGAAAGAATCAACTTCTTTCGTTGTCATTCCGTTAGCAATAACAGCGACTTTCTCTGTTATCTTCTTTTTAGCGTATTTAGTGAAGGATGTGACGATACTCAAACCGTATGTGGCTACACTCTCAATGCACATCTATGACCTTGTGAGCGTAGCGATTGGGAATGTGAATCCACAATGGGCACCAATATGATATTTATACTGGAATATCCGTTGCTTTTGAATTAATGAATTCCCGTTTTCCGGAGCCTAAACTGATAAACAGAAAACATCAATCTGTAGAGTCCCATGCATTCAACAACTTCAGTTAATAATCGGTCTGCTTGTTGCGTAAACACCTTTGCCCAGTTCAGCTAAAATTTTGAGCCTCTTTTTCAATCTGTGGACAATGAACAACTCACGCATCATTGACGCATGGAACGCACTATGCCCATTCAATCACTTCGCAATTGCTCTTAATGACCTTTTTGGTGGGGTAGATTTCTTCAATAATCTCGTCCGGATCGAACCAAAGATGGATCTCTCTTTTTGCGGATTCTTCGGAGTCCGAACAATGGATAACGTTCTCCATGATGCCTTTTTTGTTAATCCTGCCGTATGCTCCGCGGATAGATATCGGGTCTGCTTCGAGTGGATTCGTTGCACCGGCGATCCTTCTCACTTTTGAGATTGCGTCCGCCCCTTTGTACACAAACACAAGTACGCGTTCATACTCAGGACCGTATGTTTTACCGGAAAAGTATTCATAAAGGTCATCAAAAAACGGTTCGTCTTTTAAATGCGCGTAATGCTGCTCCACAAGTTCACGCGATACTTTGACAACCTTTGCACCAATGATCTTCAGACGTGCTTCTAAAAAGCGGGCGAGGATGTTCCCGGTTAATGATTTCACCAGTGCATCTGGCTTCAGAATGATCATCGTGTATTGTGGTTTCTTTGTTGCTTCGGTCATTGCTTGCACACCTTTCCGGTTAAGATATAAAATATGATTATTCGATATAAATATAAAAGGATAGATGTAGTTTCCACCAGTGTGGTGCAAGTCACCAACCACCATTTTATCATAAAATTTAACAAAACACTCCAAAAACATGTTACCCATCTACAGTTTATGCCCGGATCACAATTTCAGTTGCATAGGATTCCATGAAGTAATCAAAAATGCTTTCGCAATCGCGCCTCAGCACTTCTATGCCAGCATTTCTGTATTCCTCCGCCAAAGCGCGTTTGAATATGTTAACGATGTCGTAAGCGATGAAGCTGAAGTAAATATGCACCATCAAACTTTTAAAAAGTTTAATCAAAACGCTTCGCAGTTCGATAACGTAGATAACAAACAGTTTGTAGCCTCTCACTTTCTCTTTCGTCTGATAATCGAAGACTTCTTCTGCTCCTTCGTAAGTCAGCCCATCTACGTGAATTTTACTGCTATCGCACGCTACGATCTCTCCAGCCACTGAATGATAGCCTGGTGGACTTTTCGCAGCTCTTTCGTATATTTCTCCTGGCATGTCATAAGGGATGTCTCGGAGTTTTAATCAGCATCTATCAGCTCTTCGTCCAACAACACTATAAAGCCCGCCTGCTGGAAATGTTTGTCAGTCGTTAATGCTTCAGTTAAACCACGTTCTTGCATGATAACAAATGAGATACAGTCAGTCAAACTCCACTCCTTATCCTGACGTTCCTGGTAGAGCAGCCATCCACGGTTATACAACTCCTCAGAAAGAGAAACAATCTCAATCTTAACGTCTTCTTCTATTGCTGTCAACAACTTAACAGCAGCGCTTCGATAGCGTAGTTTAGCCAGTGCATTACCAATTTCCAGAACTATGACTCGTGTAGTAATTAACCGCGTTCCTTCTGCTTCCATTTTATCAGCAAGCTTTTCCGCTAACTTGTGATACCTGTCAGTTGTAACAGAGAGCGCAATAGCATACGAAGCGTCGAGAATAAATTTAGGCATCGGTCTCGCTCTTGCTTCCGTAAAGGTAATCTTCAAACCGAGCCGACCAGTCGGCAGGACCTTTTAACCTGAGCGAGCGAGCAGTCCGCAAAAAAGAGCCTGTTCTCGGCTTTACTGGCTCAATTATTTCAATTGCTATACGCACATGTGTGTTTGGCTCCAAATCCAACGGTTCTTCTGGACGTAATACTTTACCATCAAAAATTGCATGTACTGTCTTTAGCATTCCTCTTCTCTCCTACTACTTCTTCTTGTCATCATCTTATCCCCTCCAGTTATAACTTAGATTCTAAGAATATAAAGCTTACCTCTCCAAATAT
>JAOZPO010000071.1 GCA_029932715.1 Halobacteria archaeon
AGATAATCACATTCCTTGATGAGAAGCTAAAGGCAGAGGAGACTTCTACGCTCATTCATGCCATAAATCATCAGCTTCAAAAAAAGGACGAAAACGCCGAGAACGCGAAAAAAATCGGGGCTACCAGTCACAGGTATACGAAAAAGACCACAGGTTAGGGGCGATAGCTGTAAGAACTACCTGCGACAAGTCGGATCAAGAGGTCTACGGGCTCTAAAAAACTCGAATGGATATAGAAAAAGCGTTCGATGTATTCAAAAACATTCTTGAATCCAATAAAAAATTATATGCGTGACAAGAAAGCTTATAGAAAAACTGGAATATGTACTACCTGAAGAACCTATTACGAAAAAAGGTTAAAGTTACAGGTTAACTGATATCTGGGATAGAACCTACAACGTAAGATTTTTACAGTCAAGTAAATGACAAATACATAACACTGATGTGATTTAAGAAATTAAAGCTGAAATCAACAGGTTGCAAGATTGAGAAGCCACCGCATCCACTGTGAATGGTGCAGGCGTCTTGTGTCGCAACGTCGTATATTCACTAACACGCACGCACATCCCACAATTCAAGTTATATGTTCGGTATATCAGGATTGAGCCATTTACTCTCTTCTCTCCGTTCGGTTGGTGGCTCACCACGCTTCATCTTCTTTACATGCTTCTTCAGTGCATTTGCCATATAGTTTGCCGCAATGCAGAGTAACCAGCTCTTGATGCTCTTTCTGTTTCGGTATTCCCTCATCAGTTTTGGCACAAGTTTCAAATTATGGTCTATACATACACCCATAAGCTGCCAGTGCTCCGGCGTCATCTTCGCCATGGTAAACGTTTCCTCGCTATTTAGCGCAGTGCCACGCATGGAAACGAAGTTCATTGGCACGATAAGTGACGAAGTGCCTTTCAAATCCTCTACCAGTTCTACGCTCTTTATTACATCTTCTGCTGTTTCTCCTGGAAGACCGTTTATCATTGTTGCTGCGTTAAACCAGTTATTGTCATCGAGGATACCAAAACCTTGTTTAACTATCTCCTGCCATTTATCTGCTGGAGAAGGCAAAGCTTTACCTCGCATGTGGTTTGCAATCAGTCTCGCGCTTCCGCTCTCTATCCCTGTTTGCGCTCCCAGCCAATCTTGATCGAGCATGGAATAGCATGTCTCTGAGACTGCTTTTACGAGTCCTGGATTATGATACACCGTGGCGAGGGCTACGTGACTTACTCCTATACTCTTAATTCCTTCTACTGATGCAACACTTCTGAACAGCTTCAAAACGCACTCTTCATCTGGTGCTATACTCTTTACTCCATAACGAAGAACATCTTCGGAATGCAGGTTTATAGAACGCTGTCCCGCATCTACATTTGTCTTTACATCCATTACAATGTGCTCAACCGATTTGAATCGCAGCTTTTGCATGTCCGGCGTACAGAACGAGCAGCCTCTTCCGCAACCCCTGCTTATCTCTACCAGACCGTGAATTGTAGCACCCAGAATGTTAGGTATCTCATCTGCATAAGGCTCTTTTCCCTTTATTATCCTCGGCAGTTTCTCGCCCTCAAGTATAGATTTGAACATTTCAGGTGCGCTAATTTCTGCTTCGCCAAGAAAAACATGATCAATGTTTAGTTTCTCCATAATTAGTTCATCCGCTAACTGCCATGCCGCTTTACCTCCCGCCACCACTATCTTCTCTTTCATCACCGGCTTTCGCATCAGTTCAAAGAACTTCACACGGTTGTATGGAGGCCCGAGATCGAGCATATCAACGAACTCAGAACTTGGTGGATTTATACCTAAGAAATCATGACCGCTAACGCCTATTATTTCCGTCCTGCTGCCCACTACCTGCGCTAAATCCCGCGGGTGAACAACAGCGACTTCGTCCTTACCTAACAATCTTGCCATGGTAGCTTCCACAATCCTGAGCCCGAAATCGGCATACACTGCTCTACCGTTTCTACTCGGCACTGGTGGTGAGAACACGTTGAAATAGAACCAATCAGGAATGATACCTTGTGGCATGCAGGTGGAGAATCCCACGAATATACCCCAGCGATACCTGCTCATCATTGTTTCATCGGCAGTCAGCACGATTTTAGGACTTCTATCCGTCCCCTTAAGCAGCGAAAAAACCGTTCTATTCATCTTTAATCTTATTGCTTATCCGTTCGTTCGTTTCGGTTTCCTCCTTCTTCAGGTACCTGATTGCACGTTCAACTTTAGCGTTTAGATGTTCAAGCTCCTTTATTCCATCGAGGTCCGCACCAAGCTGATTGAGATAGCCCCTTACCTTCTCCCGTTCCGCTTTTATCAAGCCCACAAAGTTCACATTTGCCACGTACAGGTTCTTTCTGATACTTCTCACCCGTTCCACCAGGTCCATCCGTATGAGCGTGTTGAGATAGTTTATGGTGGAAGAATAGGCGTAGTTGGTCTTTTCGCCTATCTCCTTTGCTGATAACGGCTCACTGGACGTGAGAAGCACGGCATAGATGAAGCTGCAGCCCTCTCCAAAGCCCCAGTTCATCATTATCGCTTTCACGTGTCGTACTGCGCGGTCTACTGGATTCATATCCCTTGTGGATACTAATTCTGTATTTGTCATAAATATTATAAATACCATAATTAATATAAATAAACTCGGATTAAACGTTTTATCCTGAATTTTTCTTAATGCTAATTTTAAAACGTCTTCAACTCACCTCTAATCACCATATCTGTTATCACCGTGACGTTTGCGAGCCAATCGTCTATTATTCGTTCCAC
This sequence comes from Halobacteria archaeon, assembly GCA_029932715.1. Classification (GTDB taxonomy): domain Archaea; phylum Halobacteriota; class Syntropharchaeia; order Alkanophagales; family Methanospirareceae; genus QENJ01. Next base: position 2,776 of record JAOZPO010000071.1, read on the forward strand.
CTTCTTCTCCACTGCTGCATTGTTCACGTCGCTATTTGTAATAATTTGTGCACTTGCCACCGCTGGATCGTCTATTCTCCTGCCTATTTGCGAAAGTAGCTTTATATCCACCTCGCGAACACCTTCCACCGTATCCGCTACTTCTTTCGCTATCTCATTAGCAAGCAAATTATATATCTTGCCCGTATGGTTCACTGGATTCTTTCCTGCCGCTGCTTCCATGCTTATAGGCCTGTTCGGCGTAATAAGCCCGCTGCATCTGTTACCACGACCCGTTGCTCCGTCATCCCCCATCTCAGCAGACGTTCCTGTCACTGTAATGTATACAGACTCTGGACTGTCACCCAGATTTACATGAGTGGTTACTTTCTTGTCGGTATATGTTTCAGCTACGCCACTTACAAACTCCTTTAAATTACGCTTCACTTCACCATAATGCTCGTAATCATCCACATATCTCGATACAAAGGCATCTCCTACCGTTAAACTTATATTAGACTTCACTCTAAGCGCCATCACCTTCATATCTTCTCCTATCGCTTCCGCCTTGTTCAGGTATTCCGCCATCACCTTCTTTTCCGCATTGAACGCTATGGATTCTGTCTCAGAAAAGGGTGCATGTGCAACGCCAAAGGAGGTATCATTCGCCACTGGTACCGATTTCTTATCATTACCGAAAACGGTTAATAAATCGGAAGAACCTTTGCCCAATCTGCTCTCTACTACTACCTGGCTCTCCACCTCCAGATTCCTTACCGCTTTCTTCAAATATTCCTTCGCTGCTTTTATCGCTACTGTATCAACGGCGATTTCTTCGCCTCCATAATCACCTGTCGCTCTACCTCCCAACAGGATGCAAATCGGTGAAATGACCTCGCCACCGCCATAATCGGGACACGACCTGCCGGCGATTAGCTGCACTTTATCCGTATTGTGATGCAATATTATCCCACACCGCCGCTCATACTCCTTGCATAGTGCCACACTAACTGCATCTGCTATACCGTCGCATAAACTGTCCGGGTGTCCCAGTCCTTTCCTTTCCACTATTTCTATCTCCTGGTCGGCAACGGCTTCCTTATTTACAAACTCAACGCTTATATTCCTTTTTACTATCGAATCGTTCATTTCTTCTGCTCCTTCCTCTTCCCTTCTTTCTGATGATAAAATATCCCTCTGCCCTTACCTTCTTTATTGCATATATACTATGTCTGTTTCTTTTTGATATTATCAATCAGGAATTATCGCGCTGTTACCTGTGGCGTCTTCTAATATCAATGTCATGCGTGCTTTACCCGCTTTTATCTTCTCTATTTGTCCCAAAACCCACTCTGCTCGCTTCTTCTTAGCTCCCCCTTCATCCCTGATCAGTACCTCCACTACTCGTTCCACTCGCTTCAAGACGCCTTCTACCGTGGAAATAAAAGATTCACCCTCTTTTGGCTCTATATTCACGCCCAACTCCGGTATCTCTATACTACCAAAGGATGATCTTATTACTCTTACGTTCAGGTCCCGTACCGAAGAAACTACCAGCTCGTACCTCTTCTGGTTATCCTTGAACTCTGATAAAATCCTTACATCCGTAGACCGATAACCGCACGAGGGACAAGAGACAACAAACAGTATAGCATCGCCGAAATGGGGTATATTATAACTAAAAAACTGCAAATCCGCTTCCGCACCGCAAACCGGGCAGCTCTCTTTCACAGCCTGTCACGCTACATCATTCAATGCACCATTATCTGCCTCCCAGTTTCTTCCTCTCTATCTTTACCCCGGTCGGCGCTACGATCACCTGCTCATCGCCAAAGCCCGCAATGTCTCCTCCTACATCCAAACTCGCCAGCTTTAAGTCTTTTATCGCTTTCTCTACCAGAATCTTGTCCCGTTTCGCCACTGATATATCCAGAATCAACATATTACCCGCGTATATTTCCTTCTTCAATTCCGGAACGTCATACAACCCGGTCAACTCCGCAGTCTTTATGTACATCTTCACCTCTCTGTCTTTCTCTATTTCCTCTTCATAGTTCTCTATGTCTAAGTCAAGATCTAAGTAATCCTCTTCAATGTCTCCCTTCTTCTCAAACAGTCTGCTCAATCCTTCCTTTATCCCCATCTTTCCCCCTCTCTCATTGATAGATATTACTCGCGTATTCTAATAACATTTAAGATATAGCATACATAAACTAAAAGGCATTACCCGGATATGAAAAAGAAAGAAAGACAGACACATAATTAGCTGCGTTTCTTTTTAAATAAAGACGGTAAATTGATTGCATAAGAGCCATCATCCTTTAGCCTCATTACTATCCCTTTCTTCTCTAACAACGCATTAAGATTAAGTTCATATACTCCGGGACTCATTATCTTCAGACTTTCAATCTGCTCCCCATCGGGCATCATCTCTACCTGCTCTTCTACCTGTATTCTCTCCACCACCTCATTTGCAGTTATATCCTCGCCATCCTTGATGTATAAAAAGAGATTGCCACCACATTCCGGGCAGCCCTTCAACATCTCTTCTGTTATCCTCTCAAATTTCTTACCACAGTTCAAACATTTATGCATTTTTATCCTTCTTTTATTTTCAGTTTGAAGAAATTAGCGTACTTATCAGGTCTTTACTCTTCTCTATCGTCTTTATTGTATTCGCGGGTCCTATCACCGTAAGGCGTGTCTTTCTCCGCGTGTTAAAAAACCCTCTCTTACTTGGATAACCACTTATCTCTATTCCCGGGAAATCTTCGCTCACCTCGATCATTGTGAGTTCTATCAGCTTCATCTGCTCCTCTGACGTCAGACCTCCCTCCAAGACTACTATATTCCCTGATTTTACTCCGTCCAGCACGAATCGTAATTTCTCCATTGAACCCATTGATTCCATTTTGCCTTTTGATATCAATCTCATCTCTATATCCATCCTTCTCTCACCCGCGCTTTTCGCGTCACCTGAATGCTTTTGCCATTGCTTCAAAGAGTTGATCTATGTTATCGCCTTTCAATGCTGATATAGGTACCACGCGATGCTGCGGGAACGCAGTTTTTATCCGCTGTGGTGTGGAGTCGGGCAAGTCCACTTTATTCGCAGCGATAATGATGGGCATGCCTCGTGCTTCCATATTACCTATGATTACGACATTCGTTTGCGTATACGGGTCTTCAGTAGAATCCATCAGAAGAAGAACACCATCAATATCGTCAAGCCATTTTATTGCTTCTATAACACCTTCAGTAGCCTCCTTCGCCCTTCTCTTCGCCTCTTCTTCTTCCAAACCATACGCCATAAAGTCGCGAAAATCTATCTTCGTCGCCAAACCTGGCGTGTCAATCACGTCCAGCTTCAACTTCGCTTTGCTTCGCTTTGTCTTTGGATTGGACACAGGATTTTGCAGTAGGTTTGCCGTCAGGTCTATGTTAACTCCCTCCCGCCTTATCACCCGCCTCGTCTCGTGTGGAACCTCCGTGGATGTCCCCACATCCTCATCCTCATCCACGAAAGTATGGACTATTCTATTCGCCAAAGTCGTTTTCCCCGCATTCGGCGGCCCGTAAATGCCTATCTTTACCGATTGCTTCTTTAAAAGTAAACTCATTAGCAATCGAGAAAAGACACCTTTCAGCCTCTTCCGTGTTATCATCTCTCTATTCTCTTATTCCTCCTTTTCTAAAAAAAAAATGCCGCCTGATACGCATAAATTTAATATCCTACACTCTCATAATATGTATATCAATTTAAACATAACTTCCGGTAGTTCATAGTTAGGGGCAAGGAAGAGGGAAGTTTGGAGCGAGTGGAGATAGTGATAGAGCAAACAGAAGAGGTAATACGTGTCCGTATACCAAAAGGAAGGGATAGAGAGGTATTAGGTATAGTGCAGAAGATGTTAGGTGGGCGGAGAGTGACAGTGCAGTGTGTAGATGATAAAGAGAGAATGGCGCGAATCCCAGGTAGGCTAAAGCGGCGGCATTGGGTAAATGTGGGGGATGTGGTAATAATAGTGCCCTGGGACTTTCAGGATGAAAAGGCGGACCTCGTCTACCGTTATAAGAGGCCACAAGCGGAATGGCTGAGAAAGAAGGGCTATTTGAGGTAGAAAGATGGCTGAAGAAGGAACAGCGGCAGCTACCAAAAGGCAAAAAGCGTAAAAAGGATTTCCAGGATAGAAAGACGGAACAATATGTCCTTGACGTCCCAACGCTGGAGACATTGTATAAATTCTCAAGTAGAGGTATATTGAAAGCGTTGGGTGGTCCGGTAAGTAGAGGTAAAGAAGCGGTTATATTTCACGCGATAGGTGCGAGGGATGAGGAGCTTGCGATAAAGATGTATAAAGTGGATACGTCTAACTTCAATGTCATGCTTGATTATATAATTGGTGATCCGAGATTTGAGAATATAAAGAGGGATCGTAGAAGCATCGTATTTGCATGGGCTCGGAAGGAGTTGAAGAATCTGAAGCGGGCTTTTGACGCCGGCGTCCGGGTGCCCAAACCGATTGCATGTGATAAGAACGTGCTGATAATGGAATTTATAGGTAAAGGCGGTATTGCAGCACCGAAATTACGCAATGTCCCTTTAGAAGTGCTTAAACTTGACTTTGACCTCGAAGACCTCTTCTCGCGCATCGTC
>JAOZPO010000072.1 GCA_029932715.1 Halobacteria archaeon
TAAGACCGCAGTCGAGATTAGATTTGCTTGCTATTCGTGAGCTAGTGTGCGAAATGGGCTGATAAAATGAAGGAACGTTTAAAAATGAATAAAGGAGAAGTTTTATGAAAAGAATAGAATACCACAACAGGGAAAAAGAAATAAAAGAAATAGCGAACATGCTTGAGCATGAGCTGTCATTGATAACCTTCATTTACGGACCGCTAAATAGCGGTAAAACGGAGTTGACGAGCTATATCGTGAAACAATTGCCCGAAGCTTATGCAAAAGCGATATTGAATGATTTAAAACTCATCAGTGGGTTTCCTGTACCTCTAAACTTATTTGAGCAGATGCTTGAGCAGAAGGCGAGGAGCAGGGACGTGAAAATTGACGGTTTATTGATCCCTTAAGGAGAACGGTATGACCACAATCGAAGCTGGATATGCTCGCTATGCGGAAGTAATGAAGGAGCTATAAATTTCAAATACAACATCCCGACAGATACTGGTTGAATTTAATCTCGAAATCTTTGATACTGCCTTTATCCAAAAGTTCTGATTTGTTCGTATAAGTAAATCTGAAAGTAACATTCGATAATCGCCTGTAACTATCTCCGCCCGGTTTTTGCTATCCTTCTATGCTTCTTCATCTGTTGCCAGCATCTTCCGCACCATATCTCTCTTCCCACCCGCCGCTTCAACTGCCTTATCCACTTTCCGTTTCATGACATCAAAATCCGCTTCCGTGCTTTCTCCTATTGCCTTCTTCACTGGCGTATACGCCGACTCACGGAACTTAGGCACAAACTCTCTTCTCTCTCCTCCTATCACGATTTCCGCACCTTTACCTGTTTCAACCTTACCCACTTCTTCTATACGCACACCTTCACTGTCAACAACCCTTTTCACCTCTTCTGCCACTTCTTCCGGACAAATAACCAGCAAAGCATCCAGTGACACGCCCAAATAGTCTATGTCCTGCCGTTGCAGCAAACTAAGCACTTTCTCATTCACCAAATTTCTTATCCTATCCTCAAAAAATACGAGCTTCACTGCTGCCACTTTTGCTATCTCGTTTGCATCACCACGCACGCCACCATTTGTGACATCGGTCATGACATGCACTTTTCGCACCATATCGGCATTGATAAGCGCATTACAAGCCCGCAGAAAATGTATGTTCATCGTTTCTTTCACTATCTCGTGTTCGCCATAATACAATGCAGCAGTTGTGATTGTACCACCGCCCGCTCCTTCACTCATCAAGATTACATCACCTGCTTCTGCGCCTTCTCGCGATACAATATCTCCTGCTACACCAACTGCACCCACACAGCCTGTCATCCGTTCGCCTATTACCACGTCTCCGCCTATTCGCAGTGTTGAACCCGTTACAAGCGGCACACCCGCAGCCTCTGATACCGCAGAGATACCAGCAATGTGGTCGAATATCTTGCCCACGTCACCGTCATCTGCTACATGAATGTCTGATAGCATCGCAACAGGCACAGCACCTAAGACATACACGTCTCGTAGCGCTGCACGTGCCACGTGAAACCCGGCAAGAAAAGGGAAATCGCTCAGGCGCGAGTGCATACCGTCCACGGTTACAACCACGAATTTATCCTTATCCTCAGCCGGTAAACGCACCACTCCCGAATCACTCAGGCTTGATGAGTCCACTACGGCACCTGTGGCACCTATCAGCTTGCCTATCTGCTCATGCACATAGAAATCACCGGAACCTCGAGATCCCACACCAAGCTCGCCCATACTCACGCCGGCTGTGATTTCCGTGACTAACTCGTCTTTCAAGCCCAATGTTCGCTTGGATTCCTCTAATACCGCTTTTGCAAGCATGTCCGCGGATCGTTTCGTTATACGGGTACGTTTTATCTCTTCTATCCGTGTGCTCAGCTCTGTGATTATTTCTGCGTCAGATTCACCTGCTCTTAGTTTCCGTTTCGCAAATCCTTCAAGGTCCATATTTTCCTTTCGCTCTTCTGTTAGTTTCAAGTTCCTTTTTGTGATATAAATTAAACGACATCCTGCTTCATCTTGTGATAGCTTTGAACTCCCTTTCCTGTCTGTCCTTGCGTGTAGCCATTACTTACAATCCAAATAACTTACCCGGTCTAAACCACCTGCTTGTACGCCCCTCTCTCCTTCGCCAACGCAATAAGCCTTTTATAGCACCCTTCACCCTCAAGCGTCTTAGAATTACCTATTAGAACCAACTTCCGTTTCGCCCTCGTTATAGACACATTAAGCCGCCTCAAATCACTTAGAAAACCCATCTCTCCCAATTTATTGCTCCTAACAAAAGACACAATAACCACCTCTTTCTCTCTACCCTGAAAACCATCTACCGTCTTTATCTCCAACCCGTCCACATGGAGCATAGCTCTAATAAGTGCAACCTGCGCATTATAGGGCGATATAACAGCTATATCTTCGGGTTTTATTCCTATATCCAACAGCCCTTCGACAATTTCCATAACCAACTGCGCTTCGCCCTCGTTCTCCTTAGACGTTGCGCCTTTCTTTGTCTTATCCTCATATATCGCTCCGCCATCTACGGTATCAACAAACAGGAATGGTCTTTTATCCAGCACGAAATCTACAATACTACCTTCTACGGGTGCCGGCATTGATTGCTGCAGTAAATCTTCCAGAGTGCGTCCCTTTATACTTCCTTCTGCCTTTAGCTTACCGTCATAAAACTCTCTACTGGGGAATTCCGCTATCTCTTCGTTCATTCTATACTGAATTTCAAGCATAATTCTTATATCATCGCCGTGAATCTGCAGCAGCCGTTCAAACAAGCTCTTGCTCAGGCTGCCTCTTGCCGCTTCTTCGTTCAAAACCGTAGGTGGCAACTGCTTGTGGTCGCCAGCCATAATGAACCGCTTCGTCTTGAGCACGGGAATCAAAGCAGAAGGCTCTGTGGACTGCGTTGCTTCGTCAATAACAGCGAAATCGAACTTCTCGGTTCTTAATAACTCAGAGCCCACCGTGCTGTTTGTCGCACAAATAACTTCCGCATCGCCTATAATCCGTCTTATCGCTTTCTCTTCTAACCCACGTGCATCATCGAATAGTTTGTCTATCCGCTGTCTCAAGTCTATCCATTGCTTCATGCTCCCTATCTTCTTCTCCGGTATGCCCCGTGTTGTTTTACCCTCTGCTGCCAGCTTTAATATCTCTTCGTCACTTAACCCGCGTCTCCATCGCATTTCAGGCATCGTGAAACTTTCCATACGCTCTTTTAGCTTATTTGCCTTCTCCCTGAAGGCTTGCGCATTTATATAATCTGCATCTTCTTGCACTATATAATCCAGACTTCTCCGTCTTAACGATGGAATCACACGTGCGGGATGCCCTACCCTTACTATTTTCACTCCTATCTCGTCTAACCGCTCGACCATATTATCTACTGCCACATTGGAATCCGCAGCAGCCAAACCTCTGTAACCACGATCAACAAGTTGTGCTATAACTTCTATGCAGGTTATTGTCTTTCCCGTCCCCGGCGGTCCGTGAATAAGGAAGAAATCACGTGCCGCTAAACTTCTCAGTACCGCATTCCGCTGCCTATTGTTCAGGTCAGCATTAAAAAAATCTATCTCCTCTATTTCGCTGAACTCAGGATGCGCATTCCCAAGTAGTTTATCCTTTTTACCACGTGATAGTCTTTTAAACTTCTTTAATGCTTCCAGCATCCGTTGAAACGTGATGTCATTTACAAATAGGTCTATTCTCAGGTCTTTACGAAAAACAAAGCCAGGCGGCGCGTCATCAAACGCAACAGTGATTGTGTACGCGGTCTTCTCTGCTACTGTGCCCGTTGGATTATTATTATCCCACGGTGCTGTTCCTGCTTTACTCACCAGAACAAGGTCTCCAACTTCTATTTCGCTATCTGGTAGTACCCCTGCTGGTTTTCTGAACTTTACTATGTGCTTTCCACCCAATCCTAAGCCATGCGATTTGCCTTTCATCTTTAGAAACGCTCGTCCCTTCTCCTCCCTCTCTCGGCCACTTAATCTCTGCATCTCTTCCTCATGCAGTCTCATCTGCTCCTCTCGCTCTAACTGCACGAGTTTGCTGAAATGCCGCACGTATTCGCTATCGTTCTGTTTCATGCCTTAACCCCAAATAAATGATCAACACAGAAGAACTAATTGTATATAGCAAAGAAGAAGAAAAACATACATTACAGCACAGAAGCAATGACAGTGAGATGCAGTAAAGGAAACTGTAAGAATCCAGCAATTATTCATCAAAAATACTCAGGACTGCACTTATGCGAGAACCATTTCCTCGATCATATCGAGCGTAAGGTGAAGAAAGAGATGCGGAAAGGAATGATGGTGGAGCGAGATGATAAGATAGCAGTGGCATTAAGCGGTGGAAAGGACAGTTCCGCACTACTGTACATGCTAAACAAGGTCTTTTGCAACAGGAACGACTTACAATTCGTTGCGATCGCGGTGGATGAAGGCATAGAAGGGTTTAGATCCTTTACACTGAATAATGCACGTAGAATTACAAAGCAATTGGAAATAAAGCTATTTACATTCTCTTTCGCCGAGGAGTTCGGATTTACGCTTGATGATGTAGCATCGAAAGGGTTTGAGCAGGCTCCTTGTACTCCCTGTGGCGTCCTGAGAAGGAGAATACTGGATGAAAAGGCGCGAGAATTGGGGGCCACGAAGGTTGCTACTGCTCATAACCTGGACGATGAGGTTCAGAGTATCGTAATTAACTATATAAGAGGTGATATAGATAGATTGAGACGGTTGCGTGGTCGAAGGGATGAGTTCATTCCCAGAATAAAGCCGTTAAGAACCATACTGGAGAAGGAAGTTGCGTTATATGCCATTGCAGTGGGTATTCCGATAACTACAATTCATTGTCCTTACGCCAAACTATCATACAGGTTCACGGTTAAGCGGATGCTGAATGTGTTTGAAATGAGACATCCGGGGACAAAATATTCGTTGATAAGGGGTTATGAGCGGCTATTGCAGCTATTACCTGATGAGCAGTTAAATAAGCAACTGTTACGCTGCGAACGTTGTGGTGAAGCTTCGGCAGCAGGGCTATGCAAGGCTTGCGAGCTAATCGCGAGGATGAAGTGATATTCGTGTATTTGTTTGGCTAACTATACGATTACACAGATTTCCACGAGTAAACTTTTCTATCAAACAGTAAGTACATTGCGGTTATCATCCTATTCTTAATACCAATTACACTCTCTTATACCACTTAACCAGCCAAAAAAGGGCAAAAACGAGCACCAAAGTCAATGCCAGATACACAATCCTCATTGCTGTACTTGTTCCCTCTTTACCAACCTTCTGTGGTCCACAGGCAGAAGCATTCCAGTCATAAAGGAATACCTGTTCGTAATAACCTGCTATCTCCGCGTTCTCTACAATAACGCCAGCTTCTCGATTATAACCTGAATTCGCATTCCAGTTCAATGAACTAATAAGCACTTTATCGTTATCTACAATCAAGCCTTTATTGTGCACTTTCGCCAGCCCCAAGGACTTCAAATCCGCTAATCGCGCTTCTAAGCTCAAATTAGCCACTGTTGACTTCTCGTTCAACCACGAAACGAGTTCATCATTATTATTCGCTCCCTCAAGATATTTAGAATCCAGCAGTACTTTCACCTCACATCCCCTTCGTGCCGCTTCTATAATAGCGGCAATGAATGGACTGACGTCTTCTCCCCAGACCCGTCTTGCTGCGAACTGTTGCACGTAGACACGCTCCTGGGCGTTGTTTATCATACCCAGTATTGTCTCGTCACACAAAGCAGAGTCAGGAGCTAAAACAGGAACCACGGTAGACTTGCTGTTAACTGCTAACGGCACGAAGACCGGTACATAAGAGCCTTGCAGTACCTTGCGAGTTATGGAACAACTTCCTGTCTCTGTTGAATATACAGTACCACGCCGGAAATCATCTGCAAATACCGCTTTGAAGTAATTCGCTATTGCCTCGTCCCTTATCACGATACCCCAACCACGGTTACCAAAAGAGTTATCAAGCGGAACGCCCGTGCGTTTCCAGTTCTCTGACATCAAAATCGTTTTCTTGCCGTCTATGATCGCATATTTAGCATGGTTTATGTACGGATCATCAGAGAACCGAACTTCTCCGCATCGTTCCTTTATTCGCGCGCCAATGCACAACTCATCATCACTAATGCCACCAACTGGAGCACCATCAAGAAGCAACTGCACCTTCACACCACGGTTTAAAGCATCTAAAACGAGCTCCATAAGCTCTGGATTCGTGAACTCGTACACATTGATAAACAAAGAAGAAGAAGCATTCGCTATCTCATGCTGCAAGATAGCGAAACTGCAATCCGGGGATACGAACGCAGTAGCCATACCGGAAATAGAGAACGCTTCGGGTGCGTGATAGCAAGCGTCAAAGAATAGAATGACCCAGTCGTCTGCGGTATCGCTATCTCCATTCCCTTTACGTTTGAGTATCATACCTTCTCGTGGCTTTTTCATTGGCTTACCGTGCCAGCCCACACCCTTGTATGACGAATCACCGTATATCACGGCATCTACTACTTTTCCACGCACGTCTTGCAGAATCACTTCGTCACCTCTATTGCTCAGAGCAAATGCTTTTCCTGCTTGTTGCATATTGGCGACTTCCGGATTAGAATCTGCGTCATATTCAAACTCAGGTGTTACGCTGCTTCTTTGTTCTACGAATGCCGATGCGTTTCTCGTCACGTATAATGTATCACCGGGTGCAATGCGGAACGACGGGAAGATGATTTTACCTTCTTTATCTGTAATGCTCCAACCTTCGAGCTTTATTGAACGTGTGCAAGGATTGGTGATTGCCACGTATTCGTCCTGCTCTTGTGCTGTGTTCGGATAGACTTCGGTTATTATCAAACTGTGCGGTGTGGAATAGGGGGCAACGGCGTGAAAAAGCGCGCATAGAGCTACAACTGCGAATATAAGTGCTGCAACTGCTTTTACGTTCATCTGTATAATACACTATATTTATTTGGCTAAAACTGGAGTGGCATTTGGCATGATGCAGAAATAGTATAACTATGGAAACGAATGTTTTAAAACTTTCAAGATTACTGACTGACATAAATATGATTGAAAAAAATACTAATGTTTTATATACTATGAG
>JAOZPO010000073.1 GCA_029932715.1 Halobacteria archaeon
TGAACTCGGGACAACTCGGTCTTCAGCCGAGCGCTCTCCCAGTCTGAGCTACGGTCCCTCATAACACTATGCATTATTATCACAATTTATAAATATCCTCTTCTTTATAAATTCCTATAATGGAAGAAGACAAGATAAAGGAAGCAATAGATTTTGTAGTATCGAGAAATGCGCGATACGCCGATATCCGTTTAGAGACCGGTTACGCAACTGTTATTGACATGAGAGACGGTGTTCTAAGAGAGATGAGCTATGGAATAAACCAGGGTATGGGAGTTAGAGTACTGTATAACAACTCCTGGGGATTCTCTTCTTCAAATGATTTATCAAATCTTAAAGACAAATTTGAAGATTCTTTGAAGATAGGACGTGCGTTATCCAGGGTGAAGACAGAAGCAATAAGAATTGCAGATGCACCCACGAGAAGCGAACATTTCCGGCTAAAGCCGAAGATAAACCCTACTGATGTCAGCATAGACGATAAGAAGGGAATCGTCAGAGCTGCGTACGAAGCGGCGAAAGAGCATTCTACACGCATAAAAAGCGTTTCTATTCTCTATTTAGATGGCTATGAAGAGCAGACCTACGCGAATAGCGAGGGTAGTTATATAGTGATGAAAACGCCGGCGGTTTTTATGCGTGTGCATGCGGTAGCGAAGAGAGGAGCCGTGCTACAAGAGGGTAGAGAGAGTATAGGTGCCGTGGCAGGTTTTGAAGTAATAAAAGAGGAGAATCCAGAGGTTATGGGTGTGAAGGCTGCGGATAAGGCGATAAGATTACTTGATGCCACACTACCACCGGCTGGTGAGTTACCTGTGATAATGGACCCGAAGCTTACAGGAGTGTTCATGCACGAAGCGCTCGGACATGCAGCAGAAGCTGACCACGTGCTGTATGGCGAATCAATATTGCGTGGAAAGCTGGATGAGGAAATAGCTTATGATGGGTTGACGGTTGCAGACGATCCGACAATTGAGAGTTCGCATGGATATTACAAGTATGATGACGAAGGTATGAAGACAAAGAGGACAGAACTGATAAAAGACGGTGTTTTATGCTCTTATTTGCATACCCGTGAGACTGCGGGCAGATTGGATGCGATGCCGACCTCGAATGCACGAGCTGCGGATTACTCGGAGATTCCAATAGTCAGGATGAGCAATACGGTAATAGAAGAAGGCGACTATAATTTTAAAGATATGCAGGCGGATATTTCGTATGGTATCTATGCAAAAGGTATGCGTGGTGGACAGGTAGATACGATAAGAGGCGAATTTCAGTTCGGTGCGGAAGAGGCATTCCTGATAGAAAAAGGCGTGCTTACCAAGAGGTTGAAAAACGTTTCGCTCTCTGGCAGAACCCTGGATGTACTAAAGAGCATAGATGCAGTGGGAACTGACAAGACACGAGGCTCAATAGGCTTTTGTGGTAAAGATGGTCAGGAGGTACCAGTTTCTGAATACGCACCGCATGTACGTGTGAAGAAGATATTGGTGGGTGGAGCTTCGGGATAGAGTGGAAATAATAGCATCATGATTACAAATTATGCATCCGAACTCTTTCCCCTTATCTCTCTTTCTCTCCCTGCTACTTCGGGATACTTCGCCTATCAATCATGAGGGGGCGGAGGAAAGTATTTAAAATTGAAAAACAGTTTAATAGACATGGCGAAACTGAATAAATTCTACATAGTCCTGGCTTTTACGTGTTTATATGCAGTATTTCTCTTTTATCTTTCGTCATTATCCACAACACCAGAGCCACCGGCATCTGGTTTTTTGCTTGAACTCGCACGTTCACTCGAGAATAGTGGGCTGCGGTTTCTCCTGTATCCTCTTTACTATGTGTATCGGTACCCCGACAAGTTTGTTCACGTGTTTTTATATATGGGTTTTGGTCTGTTACTGAATCTAACATTGAGCAGTACAAATATCAGGCGTTTGAGCAAATACGCCGCGCCTTTAGCTGTTCTCCTCGGTACGGTTTACGGCATTACAGACGAGTTTCATCAATCTTTCGTGCCGTATCGAACCGCAAGTATATTAGACATATATGCCGATTTCCTTGGCTTACTCCTCGCGCAGCTTCTACTCATGGTGTATTATGGCATAAAAAGACCGCGGAAAGTTAGCTATGATGTATCTGCACCGACTTTTGACCTAATGCTGGTAATTATTTTTGACTTCTTCGCCATACTATCTGTTCTCGTAGCACCGTTTAACCAAACCCCACTTCGTTTGGTCTTTGCACTCCCAATTCTGCTGTTCCTGCCAGGCTATGCCTTAATAGCGGCAATGTTCACACGAAAGGGCGAGTTGAGCACAATAGAACGATTTACATTGAGTATTGGACTGAGCATAGCGATATTCGTATTTGACGGTTTTGCCATAAGTGTCACTGCCTGGCGGTTCCGGCCTACACCCCTTATTATATCACTCTCTTTGATTACCATCATACTAGTGCTAATTACGGTACTCAGGAGACTAAGAACTGCAGAGGAGGAAGTGTTCTATTTCAATTTAGCGTCAATTTCGGAGTTTATAGGTACGATTCGCAACACAGAGGAGAAGCCGAGCGAGATAGAGAAAGCGTTGATAATCGCGCTTGTCGGCTCGATATTTATCGCGAGTGGAATGCTGATTTATGCAAAGGTAACATTTGAGGAGGAAAAGTTCACGGCATTGTATATCCTTGGTGAAGGTGGCAAGGCAGAGAACTATAGGACTGATTTGTATTTGTTAGAACCGAGTTCCATGATCGTGGGTATAGAGAACTATGAGCATGCACCCACGAACTATACACTGGAAGTGAAATTAGGTGGATATACGCTCCTGAAGCGGCATATCCCTCCTCTTGCACATGGCGAGAAATGGGAAGAAGTCGTTTCTTTTACACCTCGACATGCGGGTAAGCACTTGAAACTGGAATTTCTACTGTATAAAGATGCTTCTACCAGTACTTACCGCTCGGTACATTTGTGGGTTGATTCCCTGATAAACTACGCTAATCTCACCGCACTGAGGGAATCAGTGCTTACGAATCCACCGGTACTAAGGAATCAGGACATGGAATCCAAATCGGACTGGACATTGACAGAGAATACGGACGATTTCAGGGGCTTCTTCACCAAATACTATCACATAGACGAGAATGCTACTATCTGTGGCTACGTAACCGAGAATGGAACAGGATTGCCCATTCATGATGCTCGTGTAACAGTGAACAACCATTATGGCTATGAGAAGCACAACACGACAAGCGAAACAGGCTATTACAAGCTGGAAACAATTGCCGACCATCTCTGGATGACTGCTACTGCGAACAGATACAAAAGAAGCGAGACAGATTTTGAGATTGAGGGTGGGCAAGAATTGATGGTTAACATAACAAACGACCCGGTAATGGCTTTCAACATGACATTAGTGGAATTATCAAAGAAGAACCTGAGTGAGACAATAGAGACTTTACCGGCGGCTGAATTGCCGGAAGAGGCATCTGTATTCATTACAGGATACGTGGTAGATAATGAGACGGACATGCCAGTAGCGAATGCAAGTATAAAAATCAGGAGTGATTATGGCATTGGCGAGTGGAGTACAAGAACAGACGAGGACGGCTATTTCGGGAAAAAAGTAATCAGCGGGCCTTCAAGGGTAGAGGCAGAAGCAGCGGGATACATGACGAATAGCACACGGTATGACACATCCCGGGTATCCCAGGTTAATTTGAGAATGAGACCAGAGAAATCAATAGTGGAAGGATACATTGAGAACGCTACTGGTGTTATAGTTCCTGATGCGTACATACGGGTGAGTAGCAGGGGGTACAATAATTACACAAGAACCAACGAATTTGGCTATTACTCGCTAAAGACAATTGCGGGACATATAAAACAGGACGTAAGTAAAGAGGGTTATTATTCTAATAGCACTGACTTCAACGTTTCTTATGCCGAAACCGTGGCGGTTAACATGACGATTGAAGAGATTCCGCCTCCGCCAGAGAAAGCAACTATTTATGGCTTTGTGTCCTGTAATGGCACGCGACTTCCGGCGGTAAAAGTAGTGGTAAGCGACCATGAGGGATACGATAAGACTGCACTTACTGATACCAGAGGCTACTTTGAGATAGAGACCGTTCCCGGTCATCTGTGGTTAGACGTGTTTCCCAGCGTTTATATGGGTACTACAATGGAATTCAACGTAAGAAGCGGTCAACGGGTATATACAGAGATAGAAGTTAGCGCATTTTCAACGAGTACATACCAAATAGAATATCCATCGGGAACGCCAATTACGAAAGGCAGGTACGGGGCGATATATCAAGACGTTATATCAGAAGAAGGACTTGCAACCTTATCGTTCAAGGTTAGCGACTCGCACAAATCGAATAGAAGTGAAGGCTGCATTTACAAGCAGATAATGCTGAATGACCTCGTGGTGTGGGAAGAAGACGTAGCAGGAGCTGAAGACTGGCAAGAAGTAGAGATACCGCTTACTCTGAACAACGGCACGAACAGGTTAACGTTACGGGTGTATGCGAAGTCGGATTCCAATAACTTTCCCGTGACTGTATGGTGGGATGACGTGAAGATAGAGCGATTCGAGGCGATTTTAAAGCAAACTGCAACCTCGTTTTATGTCCTTGATGCAAAAGGCGGGAAGGGGAACTATCCAACTGAGTTATATCTCGGCGAGCCGGCAGAGGTAATTGTAGGCATAGAGAACCAGGAGCGTAAAACAGTGACATACATACTACAGATAAAACTGGGTGGTGAACTGCTTAAAACAGAGACAGTAAGGCTTGAAGATGGCTTTGTCTGGGAGCAGCCAGTATCCTTTACACCTACACAGATAGGACCACTGCTAAAGCTGGAGTTCTTATTATACAAAGATACAGTGACGGAAGAGCCATATAAGCAATTCCACCTCTGGGTCTCCTCTGAGATAGACTATGACAATTTAGATGTGCTCAGCAAATATGTGGTATCACCATTACCCGAAATAGAAAACGGGGATATGGAAACATTCGGTGGCTGGCAGACAGGAAATGCAACAAATTATAGCGTGTGTCTAACAGATTCCGCTTATGTTTCGCCTGTTCATTCTTATGAGACCAGTTACAAGGCAGCGACAGCAGCAGCCATAGGCAGCTATGCCTGCATTTACCAGAACGTAACGCAAGAGAAATATCCAGCCGTGGTTGTTTTATCGTTCACGGTAAT
Source organism: Halobacteria archaeon (assembly GCA_029932715.1). Lineage (GTDB taxonomy): Archaea > Halobacteriota > Syntropharchaeia > Alkanophagales > Methanospirareceae > QENJ01. Next base: position 5,225 of record JAOZPO010000073.1, read on the forward strand.
GGATTCATGTACCGATGCTAAGAAGACGGGATTGTTTGTAAAACAGGTACTTCTGGATGATAGACTAATCTGGGAAGAGGACGTAGCAGGAGATGAGGGATGGCAGCATGTAAGTGTGCCTGTTACACTGAATGAGGCAACGACCAGGCTGGTATTGCGTGTATATGCAGAAGGAGAAGGTGCTGACTTTCCAGTAAACGTCTGGTGGGATGGCGTGGAGATAGAACCGATAACAGGTATTCCAGAGAAAGCTATGACTTCTTTCTATGTGCTGGATACGAACGGAACAGAGGAGTACTATCCAACAAAACTATATCTTGGAGAACCTGCGGATGTCCTTGTAGGGATAAAGAACAACGAGCCAGAGGAGGTGAACTACATCATGCAGATAAAGCTTGATGGTAGACCACTTACGACATTGAGCAAATGGCTTGAACGCGGGTCCAGTTGGGAGCAAAAGGTTTCGTTCGTTCCTGACAAGGTAGGAGAAAACCAGAAGCTTGAGTTTATGCTCTACAAGGACTTCGTGAAGGGGCAGCCGTATAAGCGTTTTTCGCTCTGGGTTGCCACGGCGGTAAACTACGATATTTTAGAGCCGTTATTGAGCTACGGGATATATCCATGCCCGAAGATAAGAAACGGCGATATGAAGTACCTATCTGCATGGACGATAGAACATAATGGTAGTTTTAGAGGTGGTTCAAGTGGCGAGCAGTACGTTTCACCGCCTTATTCATACCGTGTTACGCAGTACGAAGATACAAATGAGGGTGATTACATAGAGCAGTCGCAGAACTTTTATGTACAGGATTCTGGCGTTGTCGTTATATCATTTAATGTACGAGACACATACGACAAGACGTCAGTGGATGCGAACAATATAAGTAAACAGGTGCTGCTCAATGACGAGGTAATCTGGGCAGAGGACGTTTCGGGTGGGAATACAGGATACGAGGGCTGGGTAGTGGAGGAGTATGACTGGGTAGAAGATGAATGGACAGAAAAGAAGCCCGTGGTGAAATCGGGCTGGAAGCTTGTTGATATTCCTGTGTATCTGGCAGAAGGCACTAACGACTTGAAGCTGAGGGTGTATGCGAAAGAGGGAATGAAAAAGCTACCAGAAACGTTGAATGTTTACTGGGATGACGTGCAGATAAAACCGTTGTACGAATTAGTGAAGACGGGCGATACAGTGAGGATGAAGCGGTATGGGTGATCGGTATTTATTTATTCGTGTGAATTAGTGTAGTATTAATCCGTGTCCTAAATATAGTATAGTCATTCCGAAAGATAGACCACAAGATTACACAGATTTCCACGAGAGCACTATAATAGCTTTTCCGTGTTTCATCAGCGATTTTAGCACCCATCAAATGCTATCTCTTGTGTTGACCCCACATCCCGCACTTTAACTTTATAAAGATATTAGCCCCCTCCACAAACTACCAATAAAACACAACTTCATCACACTCCAATCAACCGAAACAACACCCTATATAGCTGCCGACCAAAACGACAATGTATAATTAACCCATACCTAAGATAAGGACGTAAAAACAGAAAAATTTATAAAGAGAAATGTTTTATAATTCCTTCGGGTGATTCAAATGAAAACACCGCTTGTACCAGAAGAAGGAGGCCCCAGATGGGAATTAGTGCGAAACGTATTAGGGATATTCGAGCAACGGAAAGTGTGAAAAATAGTGTCTAAATTCGGAATAAAGCCGTTAGATAGGACTGTAAGGATGCTGAAGGTTGTAATTCTCGCCTTGTGCTTCGATGTGGGCATAACCTTCGTAATAAGCGAATTAAAGGCTAAAGCATCGGTTAGACAATGGATTTTACGCTTACAGGCATTATACCGAAGGTTTAATCGAGTACGGCATCGTACCACTGATATTTCCGAGG